>JAFMQP010000053.1 GCA_017354575.1 Acidothermales bacterium
CTCCTCGTCGAGGTACTTCGCCTCGAAGTCGTAGAACTCGTGGTCGCTGCCGTAGCCGACCTCACCCGGCGGCGTCGCCTCCGTCGGGTCGTCGCCGATCCCCTGCAGCACACCGCATTCCAGCTCGCGACCGGGGATCGTCGCCTCGACGAGCACCTTCGGGTCGTGCGCCCGCGCGTTCTCGACGGCGTCGACCAGCCCGGCGACGTCCGCGGCCTTCGACACCCCCATGCTCGAGCCGGCGCGTGCGGGCTTGACGAACACCGGGTAGCCGAGCCTGCCGACGCGCTCGATCACGGCGTCGCGGTGAAGCCGCCAGTCCGTGTCGGTGACGACCTCGTACGGGCCCACGTCGATGCCGTGGCCCTGCAGGACCACCTTCGTGTAGTGCTTGTCCATCGACGCCGCGGACGCGAGCACGCCGGAGCCGACGTAGCGGATGCCGGCCATCTCGAACAGGCCCTGGATCGTGCCGTCCTCGCCGTACGGGCCGTGCAGCAGCGGCAGCACGACGTCGACGGTGCCGAGCTCGCGCGGCACCTCGTCCTGCTCCATGACCACCAGGCCGCGGTCGCCGCCGTCGGACGGCAGCACGATCTCCGCGCCGGTCGGGTCGACCTCGGGCAGCTTGCCGTCCGCGATCATCAGCCGTTCGGGCTCGCCGGACGTGAGCACCCACCGGCCCTCGTGCGTGATGCCGACGGGGACGACCTCGTAGCGGTCCTTGTCCATCGCCTGCATGACGCTGCCGGCGGTCGAGCAGGAGATCGCGTGCTCGCTGCTGCGGCCGCCGAACACGACGGCGACCCGGATCCTGCGTGTGCTCCGCTCGTCACCCATGCGGCCCGACCCTACTCTTGGCGGTGATGACACGTGAACCCGAAGGCCCGGCACGGCTCTCCCCCGGCACCGTCGCCGTGACGGCCGGCCGACCCACCCGTACCCCCGACAGCCCGCTCAACCCGCCGCTGGTGCTCGCGTCGACCTACGCCGCCGGCGGCGAGCTCGAGTACGGCAGGTACGGCAACCCCGTCTGGCGGGCGTTCGAGGAGGCGCTGGCGGCGCTCGAGGGCGGCGGGCGTGCCCTCGTGTTCTCCTCCGGGATGGCGGCCGCCACCGCCCTGCTCGAGCTGGTGCCCGACCGGGGCCGGCTCGTCGCGCCCAGGCACGCGTACCTCGGCGTGCTCGCGATCGTCGCGGACGCGCAGGCACGCGGGCGCGTGCACTCGGACGTGGTCGACGTCGCCGACACGGCGAGGATCGAGCGCGCGTGTGAACGCGCCGACGTGCTGTGGCTGGAGTCGCCGACGAACCCGGCACTCGAGGTCGCGGACCTGCCGGCGGCGTGTGCGGCCGCGCACGCGAACGGTGCGCTCGCCGTCGTCGACAACACGTTCGCGACGCCGCTGCTGCAGCGTCCGCTCGACCTCGGCGCGGACATCGTGCTGCACTCGGCGACCAAGTACCTCGCCGGGCACAGCGACGTCCAGCTCGGCGCCGTCGTCACGCGCGACGACGAGCTGTACGAGCGGCTGGACGCGTACCGGCGCAAGACCGGTGCCGTCGCGGGACCGTTCGAGACCTGGCTCGCGCTGCGCGGGCTGCGCACGCTGCACCTGCGCGTCGAACGGGCACAGGCGAACGCGGCGACGCTCGCGGAACGGCTGGCCGCGCATCCCGCCGTCGTCCGCGTCCGCTACCCGGGGCTGCCCGGCGACCCCGGGCATGCCCGCGCGGCCGCGCAGATGAACGGTTTCGGCGCGATCGTCTCGATCGAGCTCGCGGACGCCGCGGTGGCGGACGCGTTCACGGACAAGCTGTCGCTGTGGGTCAACTCCACCAGTCTCGGCGGCGTCGAGTCGACGCTGGAACGCCGCCGCCGCTGGCCCGGTGAGCCGCACACGATCCCTGCGGGCCTGCTGCGCATGAGCGTCGGCGTCGAGGACGTCGAGGACCTCTGGGCGGACCTGGAACAGGCGCTCCCCTAGCGACGGGCCGCGTCAGCCGTACCACTCGGGCTTGGCACTGCGGGACATCAGGCTGCGGACGGCGTCCCGCGCGGAGACGTCACCGTGCACGACGCCGACGACCGCCTCGGTGATCGGCATCTCGACGCCGCTGCGGCGGGCGAGCTCCAGGATCGACCGGCACGACTTGACGCCCTCGGCGATCTCGCGGGTGTCGGCGACGACGTCCGCGAGCGACTCGCCCCGGCCCAGCCGCTCGCCGAACGTGCGGTTGCGCGACAGCGGCGACCCGCACGTCGCGGCGAGGTCGCCGAGTCCGGCGAGGCCCGCGAACGTCTGGATGTCCGCGCCCAGCGCCGTCCCCAGTCGCACGGACTCGGCGAGCCCGCGGGTGAGGATCATCGACCTGGTGTTGTCGCCGAAACCGAGCCCGAGCGAGATGCCGACCGCGAGCGCGATGACGTTCTTCGTCGCGCCGCACACCTCGGCGCCGACGACGTCGGTACCCGTGTAGGCACGGAAGTAGCGCGTGTGGCACGCGTCCTGCACGGCCGTCGCGGTCTGGTCGACGGCGCTCGCGACCACCGTCGCGGCGGGCTGGCGCGCGGCGATCTCGCGGGCGAGGTTGGGACCGCTGACGACGGCGATGCGCCCGTCGTCAGCGCCCGTCACGTCCCTGATGACCTCGCTCATCCGCTTGCACGTGCCGAGCTCGATCCCCTTCATCAGGCTGACGAGGACGGCGTCGCGGGGCAGCACGGACGTCCACTTCTCGAGGTTCTCCCTGAGGCTCTGCGACGGCAAGGCGAACACGACCATCGCGGCGCCGTCGGCCGCCTCGGCCGGATCGGTGGTCGCGCCCAGCGTGTCGGGCAGCAGGGTGCCTGGCAGGTGCTCGGCGTTCTCGTGCGCGGCGTTGACCGCGTCCACGACCTCGGCGCGGCGTCCCCACAACCGCACCTCGCCGCCGGCGTCGCACAGCACCTGCGCGAACGTCGTCCCCCACGACCCGCTGCCGAACACCGCCGCACGCGTCACGTCAGCCCGTCCCCCTGTCGAAGCGCTCCTCCGGTGCCGGTTCGCCGCGCAGCGCCGACACCAGCTCGGTGACGGCACGCATCACCTTGTCGGTCACCTCGTGCGTGACCGCCGGGTCGGCGGTGCCGACACCGTACCCACCGAGGTCGACGGGTGGCCCCGCCGTCACCCGAACCGGCTTGCGCGGCAACGGCCGCGGGCGCCCGTGGTACGGCCAGACCTCCTGGGCCCCCCACGACGCGACGGGGACGACGGGTGCGCCGGTCGCGAGCGCGATCCTGGCGATGCCGGTCTTGCCGGTCATCGGCCACAGCGCGGGATCCCGGGTGACCGTCGCCTCCGGGTAGACGACGATGCACGCACCCTCGCGCACTGCGGCGATCGCGGCCCGGAACGCCTCGCCGGCCTTGGCAGATTCCCGGTACACGGGGATCTGCCCGAGACCCAGCAGCGCACGGCCGAGCACGGGCACGCGGAACAGCCCGTCCTTGGCGAGGAAGCGCGGGAACCGGCCGGCTGCGTAGAGGAAGTGCGCGACGGCGATGGGGTCGACGACGGAGAGGTGGTTGCACGCCACGATCACGCCGCCGCTCGCGGGTACGTGCTCCTGTCCCGTCCAGAGCCTGCGCGTCAGCGCCGCGTTCGCCGGCCGGACGACGCCGGCCGCGAACCGCCGCAGCGCGCCGCGCCGTTCCGGATACGTTGACACGGTCGGCAGTCTTCCTTCCCGGCGACGTAGTGTCGAGATCCGTGGGGTCGTCGCCCGGACCAACGAGAGGATCCGACCCGTGGGCTGCTGGGCACTCGTCGTACCGGTGAAGCCGCTCGCCCTGGCCAAGAGCCGGCTCGCCGAGGTCGCGGGCGAGCGCCGCGCGGACCTCGCGCTCGCCATGGCCGCCGACACGGTCGAGGCCGCGCTCCGTCCCGAACCCGTGGCCACCGTCGTCGCCGTCACGGACGACGACCGCGCGGCGAAGCTGCTCGGCGACCTGGGTGCGCTCGTCGTCGCGGACGAGCCGGACGCCGGTCTCAACCCCGCGCTCCGTCACGGCGCCGCGATCGCGCGCGAGCACGCGCCGGACGTCGGCGCACTCTCCGCGGACCTGCCGGCGCTGCGACCCGGTGTCCTCGAGGCGGTCCTCGACGCCGCGTCCGCACACCCGCACGCGTTCGTACCTGATCTCGCCGGCAGCGGGACGACGCTCTACACGGCGACGGCCGGGCACGCGTTCGAACCGCGGTTCGGCGTCGACTCGGCCGCCAGGCACAGCGAGTCGGGTGGCGTGTCGTTGGCGTCGGCGGCGGCCGCGCCGCTGCGCCGCGACGTCGACACGGGTGCGGACCTCTTGGCGGCCGTGGCCCTCGGCGTCGGCCCGCGCACCCGCACCCTCGTCCGGGAGCTCGGGATCGCTTAACCTGTCGGGCATGCAGGGCACGGTCAGGTCGTTCGACCCGGACACGCGCAGCGGCGCGGTCTTCCTCGACGACGGCACCGAGCTGCCCTTCGACGCCCAGGCCTTCGACGCCGGCGGGCTGCGGCATCTGCGGCTGGGTCAGCGGGTGCGGATGCGCACGACCCGGTCCGCGGGCACGGGCAAGCTGCGGGTGACCGTGGTCACGCTCGTCACGTTCGAGCTGCCGCCGCTGCCGGTGCCGCCGTGGGAACGCGGACGCGACGAAGGCGGCCAGGCCGACCGGACCTGACCGCCTTCGAGTTCGTCGTACCGCCGCGTTCCTAGCGCTTCGCCGCCCGCTTGGTGGCGGTCTTGCGCGCGGGAGCCTTCTTCGCCGTGGTCTTCTTCGCTGTCGTCTTCTTGGCCGGGGCCGCCTTGGCGGCGGTCTTCTTGGCCGTGGTCTTCTTCGCCGTCGACTTCTTCGCGGCGGTCTTCTTCGCCGGGCTCTTCGCCACCTTCTTGGCTCCGGAGACGTACGCCTTGAACTCCGCACCGGGGCGGAACTTCGGCGCCGAGGTCTTCTTCACCCGGACCTTCTCGCCGGTGCGCGGGTTGCGCGCGACGCGGGCGTTGCGCACGACCTTCTCGAACACACCGAAGCCGGTGATGGCGACCTTCTCGCCTCTGGCGACGGACGCGGTGATCGTGTCGAGGACATGCTCCAGGGCCTGACCGGCCTGACGCTTGTTCCCCTCGAAGTGGTCGGCGAGCTTCTCGACCAGTTGTGCCTTGTTCACTTACTTCCCCTCTGCGAAAGACACTTTGCCTGTCGAGTCCTTCCGACCCGACTCGCCGCGAGACTAAGGCGCAATCGGCCACGACACAACGACCCAGGGGCACATTTTTCTTGTGTCGCAAGGGTTTTCGGCGCGAAACCGGCCAGATCCGGCCGACAGAGCCGGATTTCGGGCGGTCCCGGACCGGATTCCCGTCAGCTCGTGACGGGCAGCCAGTCCGATCGCCGCGCCTCGAACGCGGTGACGTCGTCGACGTTCCGCAGTGTCAGGGCGATGTCGTCGAGCCCCTCGAGCAGGCGCCAGCGCGTGTAGTCGTCGATCTCCAGCGGCACGTCGACGTCCTCCGCGGTGATCCGCCGCTCGACGAGGTCGACGGTGATCCGGGCCGTGGGGTCCTTCTCCACGAGGGTCTGCAGCCGGTCGATCACGTCGTCGGGCAGCGGCACGACGAGGAGGCCGTTCTTCGCCGAGTTCCCGCGGAAGATGTCGCCGAACCCGGACGCGAGGACGACGCGGAACCCGTAGTTCTGCAGGGCCCACACCGCGTGCTCGCGCGACGAGCCGGTGCCGAAGTTCCGCCCGGCGACGAGGATCTCCGCACCTGCGTACCGCTCGTCGTTGAGGACGAACGTCGGGTCCTGCCGCCATGCGGCGAACAGGCCGTCCTCGAAACCCGAGCGGGTGACCCGCTTCAGGTACGAGGCGGGGATGATCTGGTCGGTGTCGACGTCGCTACGCCGCAGCGGGACGGCACGGGCGGTGAGAGTGGTGAACGGCTCCATGGCTTACGCCTCCAGGTCTGCGGGTGAGCTGAGGTGTCCTGTGACGGCCGTGGCGGCCGCGACGAGAGGCGAGACGAGATGCGTACGCCCGCCGCGTCCCTGGCGTCCCTCGAAGTTGCGGTTGGACGTCGACGCGCTGCGCTCGCCCGGGGAGAGCTGGTCGGGGTTCATGCCCAGGCACATCGAGCAGCCGGCGCCACGCCATTCCGCGCCGGCGTCGGTGAAGACCTGGTCGAGCCCCTCGTGCTCGGCCTGCGCGCGTACGGCGACCGAGCCGGGGACGACGAGCATCCGCACGTCCTGCGACACGCGACGGCCGCGCAGCACGTCGGCGGCGGCGCGCAGGTCCTCGATGCGCCCGTTGGTGCACGAGCCGATGAACACGGTGTCGATGGTCACGTCGCGAAGCGGCGTACCCGGCCGCAGGTCCATGTACGCGAGCGCGCGCTCGACCGCGGACCGCCTGCCCGGGTCGTCGAACGAGCCGGGGTCCGGAACGGAGCCCGAAAGCGGCGCGCCCTGGCCCGGGTTGGTGCCCCACGTGACGAACGGCGTCACGGCCGACGCGTCGATGTCGACCTCCTTGTCGAACACGGCGTCGTCGTCGGTGGCGAGCGAACGCCAGTGCTCCAGCGCCGCCTCCCACGCCTTGCCCGTGGGCGCGCTCTCGCGTCCCTCGACGTATCGGAACGTGGTCTCGTCCGGTGCGACCATGCCGGCCTTGGCGCCCCACTCGATGGACATGTTGCAGACGGTCATCCGGCCCTCCATGGAGAGCGCGCGGAACGCCTCGCCGCGGTACTCCACGATGTGCCCGAAGCCGCCGCCCGTGCCCTCCTGCGTGATCAGCGCCAGCACGAGATCCTTCGCGGTCGTGCCGTACGGCAGCTGCCCGGAGGCGTTGACGGCCATCAGCTTCGGCTTCGCCTGGGGCAGCGTCTGCGTCGCGAGCACGTGCTCGACCTCGCTCGTGCCGATGCCGAACGCCAGCGCGCCGAACGCGCCGTGCGTCGAGGTGTGGCTGTCGCCGCAGACGATCGTCATGCCCGGCTGCGTGAGCCCGAGCTGCGGGCCGATGACGTGCACGATGCCCTGGCTGCCGTCGCCCATCGGGTGCAGCCGGATGCCGAACTCGGCACAGTTCTTGCGCAACGCCTCGACCTGGGTACGCGAGACCGGGTCGGCGATCGGCCGTCCGAGGTCGGTCGTGGGGACGTTGTGGTCCTCGGTCGCGATCGTGAGGTCGGGACGCCGCACCGTCCGATTGGCGAGACGCAGCCCGTCGAACGCCTGCGGGCTGGTCACCTCGTGGATGAGGTGCAGATCGATGTAGAGCAGATCGGGCTCACCGTCCGATCGACGTACAACGTGTTCGTCCCAGACCTTTTCGGCCAACGTACGGCCCATCGCCAACTCCTCTGCTCGGGCGTTCCTTCAAGCATCCCGCTTGGGCTTGCGTCTCGGATCGTGAGATGAAAGTATCGAGACATGGACAACTCTAGCGGGGTCGGCGTTCTCGACAAAGCCGTCCACATCCTTTCGGCGTTGGAGAGCGGCCCGGCGTCACTCGCGTCGCTCGTCGCGGCGACCGGTCTCGCCCGTCCGACCGCGCACCGCCTGGCCGTCGCACTGGAGCACCACCGGATGGTGACGAGGGACGCGCAGGGCAGGTTCGTCCTCGGTCCGCGCCTCGGCGAGCTCGCGACGGCGGCGGGCGAGGACCGGTTGCTGGCGACGGCGAACCCGATGCTCGCGCAGTTGCGTGACCAGACCGGCGAGAGCACACAACTGTTCCGGCGGCAGGGCGAGAGCCGTGTGTGCGTCGCCTCCGCGGAACGGCTCAGCGGCGGGCTGCGCGACGTCGTGCCGGTCGGCAGCGCGCTCCCGATGACGGCGGGCTCGGGCGCGCAGATCCTGCTGGCGTGGGAGGAACCCGAACGGTTGCACCGCGGGCTGCGCCAGGCGAAGTTCACGGCGACGACGCTCGCGCAGGTACGCCGCCGCGGCTGGGCGCAGAGCGTCGGCGAACGCGAGCGCGGCGTCGCGTCGGTGTCCGCGCCGGTGCGTGGTACCGGAAACCGCGTGATCGCGGCTATCTCGGTGTCCGGGCCGATCGACCGCGTCGGACGCGCGCCCGGCCGGCTCTACGCCGAGCCCGTCGTCCGCGCCGCCGAGCGAGTCAGCGAGGTCCTCCGCCGCACCACCTGACACCGGCCGCGCCCGGCGCCCGGTCATCGGACCGGGAACAGCGGCTGGGCCACCCCGACCGGGTTGGGTTCACCTGTCGCTGCCGAGCGTCACCGTCGCCGTGTGGGTGGCGCCGCCGCGTTCGTAGGCGAGCGTGACGGTCTGCCCGGGACGGTGCGAGCGAATGGCGGCGACGAGCCCGTCCGCGCTGTCGACGGTACGGTCGTCGACCTTGGTGACGACGTCGCCTGCCCGCAGCCCCGCCTTGTCGGCCGGGCCGCCCGAGGTGACGCCGGCGAGGCGCGCCCCGTCGGTGACCCCGTTGCCGCTGCCCGCGTCGGTCACCTGGACGCCGAGCTGCGCGTGGTGCGCGCTGCCGTTCTTCACGAGCTCCTGCGCGATCGGCCACGCCTCGCTGATCGGGATCGCGAAGCCCACGCCGATGTTGCCCGACTGGGAGCCGGTCGTCTGGTCGCCGACCGACGCGATCGCCGAGTTGATGCCGACGACGCGCCCGTTCATGTCGACGAGCGGGCCGCCGGAGTTGCCCGGGTTGATCGCGGCGTCGGTCTGGATGGCGTCGAGCACCGCGCTGTTGCTCTCGGAGCCGCCGAACGGGTTGTTGCCGCCGCCGCTGTCGCTGGTACGCACCGGGCGGTTCAGCGCGCTCACGATGCCGGAGGTGACGGTGCCGGACAGGCCGAGCGGCGAGCCGACGGCGACGACCGGGTCACCGACCTGCAGGGAGGTCGAGTCGCCGAAGCTCGCGGGCTGCAGCCCGGACACGCCGTCGACCTTGATGACGGCGAGGTCGGACGTCGGGTCGGTGCCGAGGATCGTGGCGCTCGCGGTCTTGCCGTCGTGGAACGTGACCTCGATCTTGCCGCCGCCCTGCTTCGCCGCCGAGACCACGTGGTTGTTGGTGAGGATCTGCCCGGACGAGCTGACGATGATGCCGGTGCCCTCGTCACCGCTGTTCCCCGCCGTCACGACGATGGAGACGACGCTGGGCAGGACCTTGTTCGCGACGGTCGTGACGTCGCTCGTCGGCGCCTTCGCCTTGCTGTTGCCCGCGGGCAGGCTGCTGACCGTCGTCGGACCGCCGCCGGAGGTCAGGCCGTACGTCGCTCCCGCGCCCACCCCACCGCCGACGAGCCCGGCGGCGAGCACGAGTGCCACGATCCCCGCCGTGCCCCGTCGTCGCGGTGGTGTGGGCGGTGGCCCGACCGGCCGCGGCGGGTACGGCGGCGGCACCTCGTGGTAGTAGTGCGGTCCCGGCGTCGGTGGCATCTGCTGCGTCGTACTCATAGGACGAGCATCGGCCGTCTTTCTGGGAATGCCCTGGAAACCAGATGAACGCTCCCGCAAAGCGGGAGCGTGGGGCGACAAGGTGAGGCCTTCTCTGCACACATGTCGCCCATCGACGTAGCCCCGACCGGATTCGAACCGGCGCTACCGCCTTGAGAGGGCGGCGTGCTAGGCCACTACACAACGGGGCCGCTGGGGTACCAGGACTCGAACCTAGACTAACTGAACCAGAATCAGTCGTGCTGCCGATTACACCATACCCCAAGGGAACTTCAGCGAAGCTGCCGAGGACGCAGTCTAGCCGAGCGGACGATCACCCGGCAAAGCGGCACCCTGCGGCCCGGATAGCCTTGACGAATGCTCGAACGCGCCGAGATCGACGCCTTGTTCCCCGCCGACCTGCCCGATCCCGACCACTGGGAGCGGGCGTATCCGCCCCGGCAGCTGCCCGAGGGCGCACAGGTCACGCGGTTCGCGCCGTCGCCGACGGGCTACGTGCACATCGGCGGCGTCTACGTGATGATCATCGACAAGGACCTGGCGCAGCGCACCGGTGGCCGCTACGTGATCCGGGTCGAGGACACCGACCAGTCCCGCGGCGTCGCGGACGCGCTGGAGCAGTTCGGCCGCGCGTTCGACTACTTCGACCTCCGCCCCGACGAGGACGACGCGAACGGCGCGTACGGCCCGTACCACCAGTCCGCCAGGGAGCCGATCTATCAGTCGTACGTGCGCGAGCTGATGCGCGAGGGCCGGGCGTACCCGTGCTTCGCCACCCGCGACGAGCTCGCGGAGATGACCGCGCGCCAGCAGGCGGCGAAGATCCCCACCGGCTACTACGGCCAGTGGGCGATCTGGCGGGACGCCGACGACGACGCGGTGCGCACGAAGCTCGCGGCCGGCGTGCCGTACGTGGTGCGCTTCCGCGTGCCCGACGAGGTCGCGCCGCGGGTGCGCTTCACCGACCTGATCCGCGGTGAGCTGGAGCACGAGGCGAACCGCAACGACACCGTGATCCTGAAGGCGTCGGACCAGTCGCCGCGGCTGCCGACGTACCACTTCGCCCACGTGGTCGACGACCACCTGATGCGGATGACGATCGTCCTCCGCGGCGAGGAGTGGATCTCGTCGGTGCCGCTGCACCTGCAGCTGTTCGAGGCACTCGGCCTGGAACCCGTGCCGTACGCGCACTTCGCCCTGCTGATGAAGCAGATCCCCGGCGGCAAGCGCAAGCTGTCGAAGCGCAAGGACCCGGAGGCGGGCGTCGACTTCTACATCGAGGCCGGCTTCCCCGCGGACGCGGTGAAGTACTACCTGCGCGGGCTGATCAACGGGCGGCTGGCGGAGCTGCCGCTCGCCGAGGCGCTCGACGCGCCGATCCGGCTGGACCAGTGCGGTGTCGCGGGACCGCTCGTCGACCTGGTGAAGCTGGAGGACATCAGCGCCGACCACGTCGCGACGCTGTCCGGGCAGCAGGTGCTCGACGCCGTACGCGTATGGGCCGGCCGGTTCGACCCGGAGCTGCTGCGCGTGCTGGACGCCGAGCCCGAGCTCGCACTGCGCGCGCTCGCCGTCGAGCGCGAGGGCGTGGAGAACCCGCGCAAGGACCTCCGCAAGTGGTCGGACTTCCGCGCGGCGTACGGGTTCTTCTTCCCGCAGCTGTTCACGCCGCTGTCCGGGCCGGACGACGAGCGGCTCGCCGGGCTCGGCGTCGACCCTGCTGTGGCGGCGGCGTTCGGCCGCGATCTCGCGGACGGCTACCAGCAGCTCGCCGACCCCGCGGAGTGGTTCGACCAGATCAGGGAGCTGGCCGCCAAGCACGGGTTCGCCCGCAACGCCAAGGAGTACAAGAAGAACCCGGATGCGTACCCCGGCTCGCTGCGCGAGGCGGCGCAGCTGGTGCGCGTCGCGGTCACCGGGTCGACGCGCAGTCCCGACCTGCACGCGATCAGCCAGGCCATCGGGGCGGACGAGTTCGTCGCGCGGGTGCGGCGGCTGGCCGCACCCGCGTAGCGGCTCAGTCCGCGGCGACCACGGGGTTGGTCAGCGTGCCGATGCCCTCGATGGTCACCGAGACGCGCTGGCCGGGCAGCAGCGGGCCGACGCCCGCGGGTGTGCCGGTGAGGATCACGTCGCCGGGCAGCAGCGTCATCGCCTCGGTGATGTACGAGACGAGCGCGGCGACGTCGTTGATCATCAGCGACGTTCGCGAGGACTGGCGCAGCTCGTCGTCGACCGTGCACGTGATGGCGAGGTCGGACGCGTCCACCTCGGTCTCGATCCACGGGCCGAGCGGGCAGAACGTGTCGAAGCCCTTGGGCCGCGCCCACTGCGGCTCACGGCGCTGCAGGTCGCGCGCGGTGACGTCGTTCCCGCAGGTGTAGCCGAAGACGACCTCGGGCACCCGTTCCCTCGGCACCTGCCGGCAGACCCGCCCGATGACGACGGCGAGCTCCGCCTCGTGGTGGACCTCGGCGGACGCCGCCGGGTAGACGACCGGTTCGCCGGGGCCGACCACCGACGTGGACGGCTTGATGAAGACGAGCGGCTCGTCCGGGACCTCGTTGCCCAGCTCGGCGGCGTGCTCGGCGTAGTTCCTGCCGATGGCGAGGATCTTCGTCGGCAGGATCGGCGCCACCGGGCGCACGTCGGCCAGCGGCAGCCGCGTGCCGCTCAGCTCGAACGAGGGCTGGAACGGGTGTCCGTCGATCTCGGTGACGTGGTCCTCGCCGTCCACGACGCCGAACGCCAGCTCGTCACCCTTGGCAAATCTCACGATGCGCACGAGACGTGAGGCTACCGGTATCCCGCCCGCGTACACATCAGGGGCGAGCTAGCCGACGACCGCCTCGGGCTCCGCGTCCGTACGGGCGTGGCCGCGGCGTACCAGGTAGTACGCCAGCGCGTCCTCCAGCGCCTCCCACGACGCCTCGAGGATGTTGCCGCCGACGCCTACGGTGCCCCACTCGTCCTCGCCGTCGCCGGTGGTGATGAGCACGCGGGTGACCGCGTCCGTGCCGTGGGCGCCCTCCAGGATGCGCACCTTGTAGTCGAGCAGCTCGACCTTCGCCAGCTCGGGGAACGTCCGCACGAGCGCCTCCCGCAGCGCGCGGTTGAGCGCGTCGACCGGGCCCGGCGCCTCCCCCGTCACGACATACCGCCGCCCCTGGGTGGTGAGCCGCACGGTGGCCTCGCTCGTGCCGGTGCGCCCGGCCTGATGGTCGACGATCACCCGCCACGACTCCACCTCGAACGCGCGGCGCCGCTCGCCGTCGAGGCTGTCGCGCAGGATCAGCTCGAACGACGCGTCGGCGGCGTCGTACGTGTAGCCACCCGCTTCGCGGCTTTTCACCTGCTCGGTGACGGCGGCGAGGGTGTCCTTCCGGTCGGACAGGTCGAAGCCGAGCTCGCGGCCCTTGAGCTCCACGCTCGCGCGTCCGGCCATGTCGGAGACGAGCATCCGCATGTCGTTGCCGACCTCGGCCGGGTCGGCGTGCTGGTACATCATCGGATCGACCTTGATCGCGCTCGCGTGCAGCCCGGCCTTGTGCGCGAACGCCGCGTGCCCGACGTACGGCTGGCTGGCGTGCGGCGCGACGTTGGTCACCTCGGCGACGGCGTGCGCGACGTGCGACAGCTCGGCCAGCTTGCCCTCGGGCAGCACCCGGCTGCCGAGCTTCAGCTCGAGGTCCGCGACGACCGTG
Source organism: Acidothermales bacterium (assembly GCA_017354575.1). GTDB lineage: Bacteria > Actinomycetota > Actinomycetes > Streptosporangiales > WHST01 > WHST01. Next base: position 13,178 of record JAFMQP010000053.1, read on the forward strand.
AACAGGTTGGCGTTGCCGCACCGTTCCCCCGTACCGTTCGCGGTGCCCTGGACGTGCGTGGCGCCCGCGGTCACCGCGGCGAGCGTGTTGGCAACCGCGCAGCCGGTGTCGTCGTGCGAGTGGATGCCCAGCCGCGCGCCGGTGGACGACGCGACGGTGCCGACGACGTCGGTCACCTGGTGCGGCAGCATGCCGCCGTTCGTGTCGCACAGCACGACGACCTCGGCGCCGGCGTCGGCCGCGACCCGCACGACTTCGAGGGCGTACGCGGGGTCGTGCCGGTAGCCGTCGAAGAAGTGCTCGCAGTCGAGGAACACCCGCCGTCCCTCGGCGACCAGGTGCTCGACGGTGTCGCCGACCATGGCCAGGTTCTCCGCGTTGGTCGTACGCAGCGCGCGCTCGACGTGGCGTGAGTCGGACTTCGCCACGAGGCAGACGACCGGCGTCTCGGCGTCACGCAGCGCCGCCACCTGCGGGTCGTCGGCGGCGACGGTGTTCGCGCGGCGGGTGGCGCCGAACGCGGTCAGCGTCGCGTGCCGGAGCTTCAGCTCGGAGCGCGCGCGGGCGAAGAACTCGGTGTCCTTCGGGATGGCGCCCGGCCAGCCACCCTCGATGTACCCGACGCCCAGCCCGTCGAGCAGGCGCGCGATCACCAGCTTGTCCGCGACGGTGAGGTTCAGCCCCTGCTGCTGGGCGCCGTCGCGCAGCGACGTGTCGTAGACGTGGAGGGAATCGCTGGTGTTCATCTTTCCTGTGGCTCCGTCCGGGGGTGGTTGGTGGCCCAACAAAAAGACCCCCCGCCGAATGCGGGAGGTCTGCGCGTCGGACTGTGTCGTCGCAACGCGCTAGGGGCCGATAATGCCGAGTGACAGCATGCGGC
>JAFMQP010000278.1 GCA_017354575.1 Acidothermales bacterium
GTACACCCTCGGTGTAGACCACCCGTTCGTCCTGCTCAACAGCGGCGCCGCCGAGCTGTACGACGAGGACGAGCTGCGGTTCGTCATCGGCCACGAGATGGGGCACATCCTGTCCGGGCACGCGCTCTACAGCTCGGTGCTGTTCTCGCTGATGCGCGTCTCCGGCGTGGGGACGGCGATCCCGCTCGGCTCGCTCGTGCTGCGCGGCATCATCGAGGCGCTGAAGGAGTGGTTCCGCAAGTCCGAGCTGTCCGCCGACCGCGCGGGCCTGCTCGTCGCCCAGGACGTCGCCACGGCCACCCGCGCCCACCTCAAGATGGCCGGCGGGCTCGAGGCGACCGACCTCGACTTCGCCGCGTTCCTGCGGCAGGGCGAGGAGTACCAGAGCACCGGCGACGCGCGCGACGGCGTCGCCCGGCTGCTCAACATGCTCTCGACCACGCACCCGTTCGCGTCCGTACGCGCCGTGGAACTGGGCAAGTGGGTCGGCTCCGGCGACTACGACCGGGTCAGGTCGGGTGACTACCCGCGGCGCGAGGACGACCCGGAGGCGTCGTTCACCGATGAGATCAAGCGTGCCGCGGCGGCGTACAAGGACTCCTGGGACAACTCCGAGGACGCGCTGGTGAAGACGCTGCGGGACATGGGGAGCGGCGCGGCCGACCTCGGCGGCAAGGTGTTCGAGAAGGTCCGCGACTACGTACGCCCGCGCACCTGACGCGGGATCCAGAGCCGTAACGCCGCGACGGCGAGCGCGGCCACCGCACCCATCGCGACGACGGCGGGTGCCAGCGCGGTCGCGGCACTGACCGCGCTGACGATGGCCGGCCCCGCGGCGGTGCCGGAGTCCGCCGCCAGCCGGAACGCCCCGAGGAAGGCGGGCCTGCCCTCGGCCGGCGCCACGTCCGCGCCGAGCGTCAGCACCACGCCCGCGCCCATGCCGTTGCCGAAGCCCATCAGGATCGCGACGGCCAACAGGGTGCCGGCCGCGTGGGTGAGGGGGAGGAGCAGGTGGGACGCGCCGAGCACCACCATCGAGGGCACCGCGACCCAGGTGCGCCCGTACCGGTCCATCACCTTGCCCGCCGGGTAGAACAGCAGCATGTCGACGGCGCCGGACACCCCGTAGACCAGGCTGATCGTCGTCGCGTCGAGACCGACGTGCTCGGCCCACAGCGGAACGACCACCTGACGCGACGCCCGCACCGCGGAGACCAGGAGCACGGCGAGGCCCAGCGTGCGCAGCACCGGCCAGTACCGCCGGACGACCGACGGCGTCGACCCGGCCCCCACGGCCCTGTGGTGCCGGCCCACGTCCGGCACGAGGAGCAGCGCGACCGTCGCTGTCACCGCGGCGACGAGGTGGACGGCGTACGCGCCCGACATCCCGACGAAGTGCATGACGCCCGCGCCGACGAACGGGCCGATGAACATGCCGACCCGCTGCATCCCGCCGAGCGTGGACATCGCCCGGCCGCGGACCGCGACGGGGACGACCTCGGTGAGATACGACTGGCGGGCGAGCTGCCAGACCGCGCCGGACATGCCGGTGACGAAGATGGCCGGGGCGAGCAGCCACAGCGAGCGCGCGAGCAGGCAGGCGACGAGCGCCACCGCGGCAACGGCCGACGCCGCCACCATCGCGTTCCGCTCGCCGACCCGCGCGGCGAGCGCGCCGCCGGGCAGGTCCGCGCAGATCTGCCCGATGCCGACGAGGGCGACGACAAGGCCGGCGACGCCGACGGACGCGCCGAGCGCGCGGGCGGACAGTGCGACGACCGGGAGGATCGCGCCCTGCCCGACGCTGTAGATGACCGAAGGAAGGTAGACGGCGGCGACCAGCGTCCGCACGCTCAGCCCACCCGGCATCAGCGCCAGCGCATGATGTTGGCGAGCAGTCCCGCCTGCTCGACCGCGTCGTCGAGGGCGTTGTGCGTGTGCGGCAGGTCCGGGTGGAAGGCGGCCGGCATGTGCCGCTTGGTGGCGCGGGAGATGGCGGTGCGGGCGCGTGCGGCGTACAGCGTCTTCACGTCCAGCGCCCGGCCGTGGCCGAACGGCGACCGTCCCGCGAACGACATGAGGTACCAGTACGTGAACAGCCAGTCGAAGCCCAGCGGGTAGGCCGCGAACACCGGCGAGGCGTCGTGCCGGTCGGCGACCTCGTCGACCCACGCGGCGAACCCGGTCATCGCCTCCTCGGGCGAACGGCCGGACTCGCGCAGCTCGTCGCGGTCCAGGCCGGACACCGCCATCGCCTCGGGGACGTAGTCGTCGCTGATCGGCCTGAGCTCGGCGTACCAGGTCTCGGCCCGCGGGTCGTCCGGTGCCGCGTAGCCGTCCGCGTCGTACGTGCCGGCGACGGACGCGCCGAGCGAGAGCATCGAGTACGGGCCTGGGATCGGGCCGTCCGCCTCGATGTCGACGCTCAGGTACACGTCACGCTTCATCGCCTACACCACCATGCTCAGCACCGCGCCGAGGACGATCGCGACCACGGCGATGACCGCGATCGCGACGAGCCTGCGGCGCCGCGCCCTCGCCGCCTGCTGCAGGGCCCGCGCCTCGGCCAGCGCCGCGGCGTCCGCGACCAGCTGCCGTTCGACCCGGTCGACCACCGCGGACGCGGCCTCGATCGACGTGACCGCGGGCAACGTCACCTCGGCGGCGTCGCCCTCGGCCGACGCACCGGACTCCGCCAGCACCCGGTCGGCCACGCGCGACACCTCGGCGAGCCTGCCCTCCAGAGCGGACGCGGCCGCGTCGACCTGCGCCAGGGCCTCGTCGGCCCGCCGCCTCGCCTCGGCCTCCTGCGCGTCTATCCGCCGCGACCGCTCGTCGCGTGCGGCCGGAGCCCGGCCCAACGTGCGCAGCGCCTCGACGTACTCGTCCCATGCGCCGGTCATGCCGCACCTCCCGCCAGCGCGTCGACGTCCGTCGCGCGCAGCGGCCCGAACGGGACGACGACCTCGGGCTGGTCGCCCATGCCGGTCCAGTACAGGCCGCGGTACCGCTCGGACGCCCAGCTGACGGTGGGCCCGCAGATCCGGCGGACGCCGTCGGCCGGATGCTGCAGGAACAGGTACGCGTTGAGGTTCCCGCGGTTCGGCCCGAGCTGGTCGGTCAGCACGTGCAGGCGGTTCCACCAGCCGAACGTGAACACGCCGGCGAGCGGCCCGTCCCTGACGACCTCGCGGAGCGCGTCGAGCTGGGCGAGCCGGCCCGCGCGGTGCAACCCGTAGCCGAGCACGTGGCACGGCCGGCCGTCGCCGCCGCTGCCGCCGCGGACGGCGTCGCACAGCGCGACGAGCGCGTCGTCCAGGCCGTCCTTCGCCACCACCTCGACGGGACGCCCCAGCCGGCGCAGCAGGTCGGCCAGCGCCTGCCTGCCCTCGGCGAGCTCGTCGGTGGGCGGCAGGCAGTCGAGCAGCACGAACCGCGTACCCGGGCCGCCGGCGCGGGCGAGCGCGTACGCCAGCCCGCCGAGCACGCCGAGCGCGTCGGACGGCCCGTCGCCGAGGACCGCGAGGCCAGCCCCGGGTTCGGGCCGCACCTGCAGCGTGACCGGGTCCTCGCCGACGCTGATCGGCATGCCGACCCACGCGCCCAGGGACTCCTCGTCCTCGCGCACCACCGCCGCGGTGCCGACGTCGGTGAGCCGGGCCGGTTCGCCGACCTGGAAGACCCGCGGCGGACGGTCGTCCCCTGACCGCCGCCACAGCCTGCGGCGCAGGTCGTCGAGCACGGCCTTGTCGGCGTACGAGGTGAGGATCCGCTGGTTCGCGTCGACGGCGCCGTAGTCGTCGTTGAGGATCGCCTCGCCGCGGAACCGCAGCTGCGCGGGGGCGGTGTTGAACAGCTGCAGCATCTGCTGCGAGTCGCCCGGCGTCGTCTTGAGCACGACGCGGTACGGCACCTGCCCGAAGATCGAGTCGCGCCTGGTGGCGAGCCGCTGGATGCCGGCGAGGCTCTGCGTCGCGAGCACGACGTGCACGCCGTACGCGCGGCCGAGCCGGACGAGCTGCTCCAGCAGGCGGGCCGCCTCGTCGCCGGCCTCGCCCTCCCCCAGCAGCACCTGGAACTCGTCGAGCATGACGAGGATGCGCGGCGGGCGGTCCGGCGACGGCGGGAGCTGTGCGATGTCGGCGACGTTGCCCATCGCCTTGAACGTGTCGCTGCGGCGGGTCAGCTCCGCGGCGATGTGCCGGAGCACGGCGAGCCCGAACGGGCGGTCGCTGTGCACGCCGATCACGCGGGCGTGCGGCAGCCAGTGCTCGCGTCCCGGTGCGGGCCCGAGCGCGGCGAACTCGAGGCCCTGCTTGAAGTCGAGCAGGTACATCTCGAGGTCGGCGGGCGCGTAGCGGGCGGCGAGCCCGTGCACGAGGTTCAGCAGCAGGTTGGACTTGCCCTGGCCGACCGCGCCGCCGACGAGGACGTTCGGCAGCGGCGGGTTGCCGCTGCGCAGCCGGATGGAAGCCGGGCGCTCGTCGGCGTACCCGATGACGGTGGCGAGCTCGTCGGTGACCGGTTGCCACCACTCGTCCTCGGGCGGCAGCGTGCCGGCGAAGTCGACGGTGGGCAGCGTCATGGCGTCGGCGCGGTCGGCGACGAGCGTGCAGACCGACCGGCTCTGCGCGGCGGACGGCGGCGGGTCGGAAGCGACGGCCGCGCCGCCCACGTCGACGTCGTCGAGCACCACCCGGCCCGCTTCCAGGGCGACCGGTTGGAGCAGGGTGAGCAGTTCGGCGACGTCGACGCCGTGGTCGGGTGTCACCTCGGGGTCGTGGTGCACGAGCAGGCAGATGCCGCGCGCGTCCGCCGTCGTCGCGACCCGGACGAGGTCGTCGTGCGCTTCGGCGTCGACGCCCGCCGGGTAGTCGAGCAGCACGACGACGCGGTACGGCTCGACGCCGTGCTCGGTGGCCGCGACCAGGTCGGCGAACCCGCCGTGGCCGAACTGGGTCAGCCGGGCGCCGCGCCGGGTGGACGTCGTCACCAGGTCGGCGAGCGCGGCGGCGAGCTCGTCCGGCGAGTGGGCCGGCGCCGGCATGATGCCCGGGTGGCGCTGCTGCAGCTCGCCGAACAGTCCGAAGGCGCCGGAGATGCGCGGGTCGTACGCGTCGACGCGCACCCGCATCGCCTCGCTCGCCGCGACGGCCCGCAGCACGGCGTTCTGCGCGAAGCCGTGCGCGTCCTCCCGCGAGTCCGACCACAGCTGCCAGCCGCGGGTGCCGAGGAACGGCAGCACGACGGGGACACCGACCATTCCGCCACCCCCGGAATCCCCGCCGGGCGGGTTCCCGTGGATCGTGCCGACCCGCTGGTACGCAGGGACGCCCGCACCGACCAGGTCGGCCGAGCTCCAGCCGGGCGTACCGTGGTCGAGGCTCGCCAGGCCGGGCGCGAGACGTTCGGCTTGCCGGAGCGCCAGGGCGAGGGCCGCGTCGGTGGCCTCGGAGGCGGCGCCGCCGAGGGCGCTCCGCTCGTGTGCGGCGGCCGCGGCGGCGTGGTCGTACGCGTCCTGCCGGGCG
>JAFMQP010000279.1 GCA_017354575.1 Acidothermales bacterium
TCCTCGTGCTCGTCTACCATCCGGTGTTCTCGTCCGCGGTGCCGTTCCTGCTCTGCCGGCACTACTTCCGGTTGCCGCACCCCGCGTGGCTGCCGGACCGGCCGCGCCGGCTGATCCTGGCGGCACTGCCGGTCGTCGCCGGGTTGCTCCTCTCGCTCGGTCAGTCACCGGTTTCCGTGGCCCTCGCCTTCGCGGTGGACGCCGCCGTGCTGACGCTCGTCGTCGCGTCGTTCCGTGCGCTCGGACGCCCGCCGTCGTTCCGGATGCCGCTGTGGCTGCTCGCCGCGTTCGTCGCGGTCGCCGTGGTCGTCGACGCCGTCAACCTGCCCCGGCGGTTCGTACCCGGTCCGGTCACGCTCGGCGTCACGGTGGTCATGCTCGCGGCCGTCATCCTGCTGCTGGTCCGGTCCGTCCGCGTGGACAGCCGGGAACCGCGCGTACAGCCGCCACACCCGGCCATGTTCACCTGGCGCGGTTACCTCGGCTACGTCGGCTACTTCGCGGTCGCGCTCGCCGTCTCTTACGCCCCGGTGCTGCTGCTCGGCGACGTCTGGCGTGCGGTCGTCATCGGCCTGGCGTGTGTCGGTGGCGTCGCCGGCAACGCCTACCTCGTCGTCACGATCGCGCGGCTCTCCCGCTACTCGCTCCAGCCGACCGAGCGCGGTGCGCGGGCGTAGTCGCTGCCGGGCGGCTCGACGGCGCGGCCCTGGAACTGTGTCGACAGCACCATGGAGGTGCGCATCTCGCCGTGCCTGCCGAGCCGGTCCACGAGACCCTCGAAGTGCTCGACGGACGTCACGCGTACCCGCAGCATCGTGCAGTGGTCGCCGGAAAGCTTGTGGATCTCGACGATCTCGGGGAAGTCCTCGGACCGGCTGGTCTGGAGCAGGCACCTGCCGAGCGTGCACCGCATCTGGATGAACGCCTCGACCGGATAGCCGGCGCGGCGGGCGTCCACGCCCGCCTGGTACCCGGTGATGACGCCGAGCCGTTCCAGCCGACGTACCCGTTCGGCGACCGCGGGGGAGGACATGTGCACCCGCCGGCCGAGCTCGTTGTACGAGAGCCGGCCGTCGTACTGCAGCTCGGCGAGGATGCGCCAGTCCGTGTCGTCGAGGGCGCCTTCCGATTGATGGCCCAACGCCGTGCCCCACCTGTCGATCGGTTCGTCGCGGCGGCCCGATGCCGTCGTTCGAGTATTACGGATCGCGGCGCCCGTCCGTACCGTTGCCGGCATGATCGAGAACCCACGACGGACGTCGGTGCCCGCCCTGTTCGCGGGCGTCGCGCTGATGAACACGGGCATGGCCGCCCTCGGCGCCACCTCCAGCCTCGCCGTCGCGGGCATCGCGGGCATGGCGTGGGGCGGCGTGCCGAACGCGGCGGCTATCGTCGGCACGGCGGCCGGCGCGCTCGCCCTCGGCGCCGTCATGGCGCGGCGGGGGCGCCGTGCCGGCCTCGTGTCGGGTACGCCGTCGCCGTCCCGGGCGCGCTCGTCGCCGCGGCCGGTGTCGTCGCGGGCTCGGTCGTCCTGCTGCTCGCGGGCATGGCGCTGCTCGGCGTCGGCAACGGCGGTGCGCAGCTGTCGCGGTACGCCGCCGCCGAGCTGTACCCGGCCGCGCGCAAGAGCTTCGCGGTCAGCGTGGTCGTCTGGGCCGGCACGGTCGGCGCGCTCGCCGGGCCGACCCTGATCGCGCCGGCGACGCGGGCGGCGAGCGCCGTCCACGTCACCGGTCTCGCCGGGCCGTTCCTGCTGATGGCCGCCGTCGTGCTCGTCGCCTTGCTGGTGTCGGCCGCGGTGCACGGAAGGCGAGCCGCGGGACCGGAAGCACCGCGGCGGCAGGGCGCGCTCGTCCGTGGGCTCGCCCGCCGGTCGCCGGTCGTCGCGCTGCTCGCGATGGTCGCGGCGCAGGTCGACATGACCGCCGTGATGACGATGACGCCGTTGCACATGCAGCACGAACACCAGGGCTCGCCGCGATCGGCGGCGTGCTGAGCCTGCACATCCTCGGGATGTTCGCGCTCTCCCCGGTGAACGGCCGGCTCGCGGACCGGTTCGGGCAGCTGCCCGTCATCCTGGCGGGGCTCGTCGTGCTCGAGGCGGCGGCCGCGCTCGTCGTGCTCGTGCACGCGTTCGGCACGGCCGGGCTCGCGGTCGCGCTGTTCCTCGTGGGCTACGGCTGGAACCTCTGCTTCGTCGGCGGCAGCGGCCTGCTCACGCGCAACCTCACCGCGCCTGAGCGGACGCGGGGCGAGGCAGCGGTGGACGCGCTGGTGTGGGGGACGTCGGGGGTCGCGAGCCTGGCGTCCGGCGCGGTCTTCGCCGGCGGAGGGTACGGCGTCCTCGTCGCGGTGAGCGCGGGAGTCCCGCTGGCGGCGTTCGCCGCCGTGGTCGTGTTGCGCGCCTCACGTCACGGCTCGCGCGCTTCCTCGATCGCGGCGGTACGGGACGCCGTCGCGGGGCGAACCTCGCCGAGTGCACGCTCGTCCGGCGGTTCCACGAGTCGACCCGCACGACACCGTTGAAGTGCCTGCGCGCGCAGCGCATCGACGGCGCGCGCGAGCTGCTGGAGTCGACGACGCTGCCCGTCGAACAGGTCGGTGACGCCTGCGGGCTGGGCAGTCCCGCCGACTTCCGGCAACACTTCAACGAGCTCGTCGGCGTATCACCGAGCGAGTACCGCCGGACGTTCCGCGACGCCGCTACGGCCTAGGGTGCCGGCAGCTGCCCCATGCAGGGTCGGGTGAGCTCGACGGGCTGAGGGCGGTGCCGGCGGAACCAGGTGTGCCGCCAGCCGGGTTGGTAGGGGCCGGGGTGGTGGTCCATGGTCTGATCCCATTCGATCGGGGCGTCGGGGCGACGGACTGTGTCGAACATGTGTTCGAGTCTATCCCATGGCGGGACGCCGCGTCGAGCTCCCCGTCTCCTCCGTTAGGGTCCCGGCGTGACAGATGTGGTGATCGTGACCGGCGCGAGCCGGGGGATCGGCGCGGCGACGGCGCGGCTCGCGGCCCGGCGCGGTTGGGACGTCGTGGTCGGGTACCGGTCGGGCAGGGCCGAGGCCGACACCGTCGTGGCCGACTGCCGTGCGGCCGGACGCGGGGTGGTCGCGGTGGCCGTCGACGTCGCCGACGAGGGCGACGTGCGGCGCCTGTTCGACCAGGCGACCGCCGAACTGGGGCCCGTCACCGGCCTGGTCAACAACGCCGGTGCGGTGGCGTCCCGGCGACGCGTCGAGGACATGACGGCCGAGCGCGTCCGCACCGTCCTCGCGGTGAACCTGCTCGGGCCGATCCTCTGCGCCCGTGAGGCCGTGCGCCGCATGTCGCCGCGCCACGGCGGCAGTGGCGGGGCGATCGTCAACGTGTCGTCCCGCGCCGGTGTGCTCGGCGCGCCCGAGGAGTGGGTCGACTACGCGGCCGCCAAGGCGGGCGTCGACACGCTCACCGTGGGGCTGAGCAAGGAGGTCGCGGCCGAGGGCATCAGGGTGAACTCGGTCCGCGCCGGTCTCGCCGACACCGACTTCCACGAGCGTGCCGGCGAGCCGGGGCGGGCCAAGCGGATGGCGCCGACCATCCCGATGGGCCGCGCCGGCACGCCCGACGAGTTCGCCGCCGCGATCGTGTGGCTGCTCTCGGCGGAGGCGTCGTACGTGACCGGCGCGACGCTCGACGTCGCGGGCGGCCGCTAGCGCGGCTTGCTGCGGTTGTACGTGACGAGGCCGCGGATGAACCAGATGATGCCCCAGATCATCGGGCCGAACGAGATCAGGTAGGTGCCGCCAGGAGGGGCGAGCGAGTACGTGACGATGGTGATCAGCACGCCGACGAGGAAGATGATCGGCCCGGCGATCATCATGCCCTTGCCGCGCCGTGCGGTCTTGGGCGTGCCGTACGGCGACGGGTAGGGTGCGGCGGCCTGGCCGTACTGCGGTTGGCCGTACTGCGGCTGCCCGGATTGCTGCGGCTCGCCGGACTGCGGCTGGGCCTGCTGCGGCGGTGCGTACTGGGCCTGGGGCGAGGTGAAGGACTGCGGCTGCTGGGAGGTGGCTGCCGGCGGTGGGCCGTACGGGTCTTGGGTCATCGGTCTCTCCATCGGGGGTGGTCGCGTGCTGTGACGCCTCGCCGTCGCGTTCGGCTCCCCCGAGATGCCACTCGCCTACGCTGGCCGGGTGACAGTACTGATCGACGCCGCGACCTGGCCCAGACACGGGCGCATGTGGTGTCACCTCGTGAGCGATGCGTCATTCCACGAGCTGCATGCGTTCGCAGCGTCAGTGGGGATGCCGGAGCGTGCGTTCCACCGGGACCACTACGACGTCCCCGCTGAACGGCGGGACGACATGCTGCGCGCCGGGGCGCAGGCCGTCACATCCCGCGAGCTGGTGCGCCGGATCGTGGCCGCCGGTCTACGGCGCAGGCATGGTGTCGGTGCCGGCCGATAGCGTCCGCGGTCATGGCACACATCGACCATCTCGGTATCCAGTGCGCGGACCTGGAGCGCAGCAGGGAGTTCTACGCCGGCGTCCTCGGGGCGCTCGGCATCCGGCAGCTCACCTGTGACCTGCCGGTGTACGGGTTCGGCGAAGACCACCCGTTCTTCTGGCTCGGCCCGGTGACGTCGCCGGCCGAGACACGCGAGCTGCACGTCGCGTTCGCCGCGGACGACCGCGCGCAGGTGCGGGAGTTCCACCGGCTCGCGGTCGACGCGGGCGCGGAGGTTCTGCACGAGCCGCGCGTCTTCCCCGAGTACCACCCGACGTACTACGGCGCGTTCATCCGCGATCCGGACGGCCACAACGTGGAGGCGGTGTGCCATCGTCCCGAATGACGGCAGGCGCATTACACCGCAAGGGGTTCCGGCAACGGCTCGGTGTGCACGACGGTGAGCGTCGAGACCGCACGGGTGAGCACGACGTAGAGCCGGTGCAGTCCGCGCGGTTCGGCGGCCACGATCTCGGCCGGTTCGACCACGACCACCCGGTCGAACTCGAGGCCCTTTGCGAACGACGCGGGGACGAGGCTCAGCCGCTGCTCCGCCGTGTCGTCGTCACCGAGCACGTGGTGCGCGAGTCCCGCGCGGGTGAGCGTCCTGCCGAGGCCGCGCACCCGCGCGTCCGCGACGATGAGCCCGACCGAACCCTCGTCGGCGAGCGAACGCCGGCACGCGTCGACGACGGTCCCCGGCAGCTTCTCGGTCGCCACCGCGTGCACGTCCAGGGCACCGGGCGAGGTGCGGGCCGAGCGCGCGGGGGCGAGATCCGGCGCGAGGTGTGGCAGCAGCCGGGTCGCGAAGTCGATGATCTGGTGCGGCACGCGGTAGCCCATGGTGAGCTCCTCGACGTGGGCGTCGCGCTTGCCCAGGTGCGTCAACGCCTCGGGCCACGAGCCGGTGGCCCACGCCGTCGTGCCCTGCGCGATGTCGCCGAGCACGGTGGCCGACCCGGTGCTGCACCGCCTGCCCACCGCGCGCAGCTGCATGGGGGAGAGGTCCTGGGCCTCGTCCAGGAC
>JAFMQP010000054.1 GCA_017354575.1 Acidothermales bacterium
GTACCCGAGGATGCGGCCCATCGCCGAGCGCTGGTAGCTCATGTCCGTCACCCGGGTGAGCGGCATCATCGCGACCTTCTTCGTGATGATGCCGGTGGTGAGGATGAACCGCTTCTCGGTTACCGCGAACCAGTCGACCCACCAGTTGACGGCCGCGACGCCGAGCCAGATGAGCGCGGCGATGCCGGGAAGCCAGATCGCGACCTGCAGCGCCGACTCCGTGGAGACCCGCGAGCTGACGACCGCCTCCACGATCAGCACGGCAAGAGTGATGAAGAAGTGTTTGGCGAGCACGATCGGGTGCTGCCGTACCGAGATGACCTGCGTCTCGGACGGAAGCAGGTACCGGCTCACCGACGCCGGCGCGTAGTTACGCGGCGTCAGGATGTTCACGCCAAGCCGCCCAAGAAGGCTGCTAGTCCGTGAGCCATGCCCGCGATCCCGCCGGCGATGCCTCGTACGATGTTCGCGCTGCTTCCCGGCTGCGTGACCAGGTAGAAGACGAGGAAGGCGACGAGCGCCCAGATCACGATCTTCTTAGGCAAGGTTCACGCACCTCCTCCGCCCTGTCATCCTGTGACTCGTCGTACACGACACACTACAGCAGACCAATGTCTACCAGCTACGCTTCGCCGAATCTCGACGCCGCGCGGTACCGAGCCTAGACAACACGGCGGGTCAGTTGTGGTCGGGCTCCGCTGGTCACGCGGAACGTGACGATCCTGTCCGCCGTCACGCCACGGCACCGTACAGGCGATCGCCCGCGTCGCCGAGTCCGGGGACGATGAAGCCGTGCTCGTTGAGCCGCTCGTCGAGGGCGGCGGTGACGACGCCGACGTTCGCGTCACCGAGGTCGCGCTCCATCCGGGACAGGCCCTCGGGTGCCGCGAGCAGGCAGATGCAGGTGATCTGGCTCGCGCCCTTGGCGAGCAGGACGCGGGACGCCTCGACCAGCGTGCCGCCGGTGGCGAGCATCGGGTCGAGGATGAAGCACTGCCGGCCGTCGATGTGCTCGGGCAACCGCATCGCGTAGGTGGACGCCGCGAGCGTCTTCTCGTCCCGGATCATGCCGAGGAACCCGACCTGCGCCATCGGCAGCAGCCGGATCATCCCGTCCAGCATGCCCGCGCCGGCGCGCAGGACGGGAACGACCAGTGGCACCGGTCGGCACAGCCGGATGCCCATCGCCTGCGCGACCGGCGTCCGCACCTCCACCGTCTCGGTGCGCACGTCCCGCGTCGCCTCGTACGCGAGCAGCGTGACCAGCTCGTCGGTCAGCTGGCGGAACGTCGGGGAGTCGGTCTGCTCGTCCCTGAGCCTGGTGAGCTTGTGGGCGACGAGCGGGTGGTCTACGACGTGCGTCCGCATGGCCGTCACGGTACCGGTTGGCAGGAGACACAATGTGGCGATGGGTACCCGCGAGCCAGTGCCGTCACCGCCTGCACGCGTCGCCGCGTACGAGCCGCTGATGCGCCGAGCCCTCGTCGCGGCGGAACGCGCACGGGACGCGGGGGACGTTCCGGTGGGAGCGCTCGTCATGTCCGCGGACGGCGCGGTGCTCGCGGCGTCGTACAACCGCAGGGAGGCCGACGCGGACCCGACGGCACACGCCGAGGTGCTCGCGCTGCGCTCGGCGAGCGCGGCCGTCGGGCACTGGCGGCTCGACGGGTGCACGCTCGTCGTGACGCTGGAGCCGTGCACGATGTGCGCCGGTGCGCTCGTCCTCGCGCGGATCGCGACCCTCGTCTACGGCGCCGTCGACCCGAAGGCGGGCGCCGTCGGGTCGCTGTGGGACGTCGCCCGCGACCCCCGGCTGAACCACCGGCCCGAGGTCATCGGCGGCGTCCTCGCGGACGAGTGCGGCGCCGTACTGCGAGCCTTCTTCGCGGCCCGTCGCCGGTGACGTCCTGCGGGTCAAAGGGGTCGCCGCTTCCCGTGACGCCTCCGGTAGGCTGACCTCGGTGGCGTGTCCGAGCGGCCGAAGGAGCACGCCTCGAAAGCGTGTGAGGGGCAACCCTCCGTGGGTTCAAATCCCACCGCCACCGCGGACGGTCGCCCGCGTCCTCGCTGGTCGATGACCTTCAACGGTCTCCCCGAGGACGCGGGCGATCTCGCTCGTGCCGGATGCCCACCTGCACACGACGAACCCCGCCGTCCCACGATCTGCAGGTCGTGTGAAGCCCTGGTTGATCATGAGAACATGATCAACCAGGGCTTCGTCGTCGGCTGGGTCAGGCGTGGCAGCGGTAGTCGGCCGCGTGCAGGACGGCTCGGCCGTGCGAGCCGCTGTCGGCCAGGTACGCCTTGATCTGCTTGACCTCGGCCGAGCTCGGCGTGAACTTCTTCGCCTCGGACAGGCCGTGCGTGGCGAGCGTCGTCAGGTAGTAGGTGCTCGTGTCGTTGATCCTGGTCTGCAACTGGTCCGCGGCCGTGCCGTCGCCCTGCGAGCGCAGCTTGTCGACCTCGGACCGCATCGCCTTGCGCGCCTTCTGCCAGCGCACCGCCTGGCAGCTGCTGTAGTCGACGAAGTGGTCGGCGACGCAGCTGGACAGGTTCGCCGTCGCGACCCACTGGCCGAGCAGGTCGTCGAAGTACCTCTCCAGCCCGGCGGTGTCGTTCACCGCGGTGAAGGTGCCGCCCGCGACCTTCGCAACGCTCGCGAGCTGGGCGGAGCCGTGGCCCTTCGGCGCACCCAGCCCGACGACGTCGATGCGCACGTTGAGACCGGACCTGCGCAGCATCCGCGCCTCCGCCTTCGGGTTGCCGCCGCACTCCTCGATGCCGTCGGTGACGACGACGACCCGGTTGACCGTGCCGGCGTCGGCGAACTGCTTCGCCGCGTCCTTCAGTGAAGCCGCGAGCGGCGTCCACCCGTGTGGCGAGTACGGGGCGAGCGCGCCCGCCACGTTGGCCTTGTTCAACTGCCCGATCGGCTTGACCGTCTTGATCTGCCTGCAGCTCACGGCGCGGTCCGAGCGACGGTTGCTGCCCGCCTGGCCGTACACCATCAGGCCGAGCTGCTCGGTGGAGCTCGGTGAGTTGTCGACATAGTCACGGATCGCCTTCTTGGCGGCGGACATCCGCGTCTGCCCGTCGTGGGTCTTCGCCTGCATCGAGCCGGAGCTGTCGAGGATGACCATCGTGCTCGTGCCGCGGATGATCCGCGCCATGCTCGCGTTGTGGTCCTTGGCCGCGCCCGCGCAGACCTTCGACGCGCACGAGTCGACCCCGTTCGTCTCGCCGATCGCCTGCTGGATCTTGTCGGGGATGCCGTCGCCGTCGCTGTCGACGAAGTAGGCGTCGAGGCCGTCGTCGCGCCCCGCGGAGGACGTGGAGAAGGTCTGGCTCGGCGAGGGCGACGGGCTGTCCTGGGCGCCCGAACCGGCCTTGCCGCACGCGCCGAGCAGCAGCGCACCGGCGACGGCGAACGCGACGGTGCTCACCAGCAGGCGCCGACCGCCCTTCCGGCCGGCAGGCGCGATCGCGGACGTCTCGTCGCGGTACTCGGGCACGCGGGTCTCCTTGTCGGGGCTCCAGATCACAGTAGAAGACGCGGCGGCTGCCGGGTGGGCTCCAGGGTCGTGCGGCCCGCGAGGCTACGCCGTGTCGCCGAGGACGAGTACGCGGGCGTGCAGGACGCTGCGCTGGTGGAGTGCGCTGCGCAGCGCGCGGTGCAGTCCGTCCTCGAGGTACAGCGTGCCGTTCCACTCGACGACGTGTGCGAACAGGTCGCCGTAGAAGGTGGAGTCGTCGGCGAGGAGCTGGTTGAGGTCCAGGTTGCTCTTGGTCGTGACGAGCTGGTCGAGCCGAACCTGGCGCGGCGGGATCTCGGCCCACTGCCGTGGCGTGTAGCCGTGCTCCGGATAGGGGCGCCGGTCACCCACCGCCTTGAAAATCATCGCGGGGAGTCTACCGGCAGAGTCGGCGGACGCCCCGTGGCACACTGAGCGGGGTGCCACACATCGACGGGAGCGGGTCGCGATGGGTGACGACAGGGCGTCCGTCGAACGGCAGGCGCAGCCCTCTGCCGACACCCGGCCGTCTTGCGTGGAAAGGCAGTTGCGACTCGACGCTCTGCCCGAGAACATGGCGTCCCCGGTCTTCAAGTCGTTCGCGCGTTCCGCGGCGAGCGCGGCGAGCCGGGAGATCGCGCACAAGCTGTTCGGCGAGACGCCCTAACCGGGGTCGAAGGCACCGTACACGGTGAGGATCTCGACGAGATCGGCCGTCACGGGGATGCCCGCCAGCTCGTCCCGGCCGAACCACCGCACGGCACCGGCGTCGTCCGCCGCCTCGGGTGTGCCACCCACGATCGTCGCGGCGTGGTCGACGACGTCGTAGACGGTCTCGTCGTCGGGGCCGGGAATCCGCAGCCGGCCGACCACCGCGCCCACGGCCACCTCGAGGCCGGTCTCCTCGCGCACCTCGCGCGCCGCGGCCTCGGCGGTCGTCTCGCCGGGGTCCACGCGTCCGCCGGGTACGCTCCACTTCCCCGCGTCGGGCGGGTGGACCCGCTGGACGAGCAGCACGCGACCGTCGCCGTCGGTGATCACGGCGCCGGCGGCGGGGACGATCCTCATGCCTGCCACCTTGGCGCGCGTGACCACCTCGGGCAACGGGTGCGTGCTCGTGCGTTCTCAGCCGCGCTCGTACCGGCTGGTGGGCCCGTGCGGCGCGTCGGCGGCGCCGGGCTGCTCGGCCGGCCCGTCGGCTCCGTCCATGCCCCGCCCGCCCATTGTCCGGTCGTCGCCGACGCCGCGGTCCCCGAGGGTCCCGTTGCCGGCGCCCGGCCCGCGGTCGTCCTGCATGCCGCGGCGGCCGACGCCGCTGCCGCGGTCGTCCGTCCGGTCTCCGCTGTCCGGGTCGAGCCGGTCCGAGTGGGCCCGTGCCTCGTCGGCGGCCCGCCGGTCGGTCGTGGCATGTGCCGCCTGCTCCCGCGCGGCGGCTGCCTCGCGGTCCGCCCTCGCCTTCCGCTCGGCGGCCTCAGCCTCCAGCTGATCCGCCCGGGCCGAGCGCACCTCGGCCTCGCGGCGGTGTTCCTGCGCCTGCACCCGACGACGCGCGAGGTTGCGCCGCCGGACCAACGTGGCGACCAGGATGATCACCACGACGATCACGATCACTGCGATGACGATCCCGACGATGCTTCCGGTGCTCATAGGTCCTCCTTCGACAGCGCTGAGGTACCCAGGCACCCGGGCGAGAAACCGGGGTGAGATGTGAGGACCCCTCGCGCACCCGACAGAGCCCGCCGACCCTTGCTGCCTTCCGGCCCTGGGGGAGTTGAGCGAGGTGACGCCGCACGAGGGGTCGAAACTCAACCTAACAGATCCGGTACGCTCGTCGGACACGGGAGGATTCGCCTAGTGGCCTAGGGCGCACGCTTGGAAAGCGTGTTGGGGGCAACCCCTCGCGAGTTCGAATCTCGCATCCTCCGCTCGCCTATGGAGCAAGCTCACGTTCCGTCCTGATCTCGGGCAATGTCGATTGCCCGGCTCGGCCCGTGAGGTTTGAGGCGATCAGGATCGGGCAACTGTGTTCGGCGCTGGCGCATGCAGCGGCCGGCGGGCGTATGGGGAGTGTGAATTACCGGTGATCATACTCGGCGTGATCTTGTTGATACTCGGGTTCGTGTTCTCGATCTCGATCCTCTGGGCGATCGGCATCGTGCTCGTGGTCGTCGGCGTGATCCTTTTCGTCCTTGGTCGGCTTGGGCATGCCGTCTTCGGGCGAAAGCACTACTGGTGAGTCCTGGGCCGCGCCGGCTCGCGCAGCGCCGCCGGGTGTCCGGTCGTCGACTCTTCACCAGGCCGCGGTTGTCCGCTCGGCACCCCGCGTGCGCGGTGCAGACCGTGGCATATGTACCATGGAGCGAGTCGTAACGGCTGTTCGTTTGGCGTTCTGTGTGCATGGTTCATGACTGCGCCCGCGGATTGCTCGTGGGTGTGCCGCTTCTTACCTTTCAGGGTTCGGGTCAGCGCGCTCGACACGACCAAGGCCCGCACGGTGCGGGCCGCACCCGATGAGGAAGGCACCACAGATCCATGGCACAAGGAACCGTCAAGTGGTTCAACGCCGAGAAGGGCTTCGGCTTCATCAACGTGGACGGCAGTGACGAGGACGTCTTCGTCCACTTCACCGCGATCGACGCGAAGGGCTTTCGCAGCCTGGAGGAGAACCAGCGCGTCGAGTTCGAGATCACCCAGGGCAACCGCGGCCAGCAGGCCGCGAACGTTCGCACGCTCTGACCCGTTCGCGGTCCGGCGCCTGCCGAGGTAGGCGCCGGACCGGCGGACCCGGCCGGGGCACCTTCGGTCCGCTGGCACCGTCCACACGTCGACGAGAACCGAGGGATGACGATGGTTCAGCCTGTCACGTCCACCGCCGCGCGCGCGGGCCAGACAGCCGGGCGGGGCGCTCAGGAGAGGTACACCCACCACTACACCGAGCTGCTGCAGCGCGTGAAGGAGTCGGGCCTGCTGCGGCGCAGGTACGGGTACTACTGGACCAAGATGTCGCTCACCGTGGCCGCACTCGGCGGCCTCGGCGTGGGTTTCGGGTTCCTCGGCAACTCCTGGTTCCAACTACTGCTCGCCGGCGTGGTCGCCGTCGTGTTCGCGCAGTTCGCGTTCCTCGGCCACGACGCCGCGCACCGGCAGATCTTCCGCACCGGGTGGGCGAACGAGTGGGCCGGGCTCGTCCACGGCACGCTGTTCGGCGGGCTCAGCTACGGCTGGTGGCAGGGCAAGCACACCAGGCACCACGGCAACCCGAACAAGCAGGACAAGGACCCGGACCTCGACTCCAAGATACTCGCGTTCACGCCGGACCAGCGTGCCGAGCGTCGCGGTCTCGGCGCGTTCCTCGCCGACCGCCAGGGCTACTTCTTCTTCCCGCTGCTCCTGCTCGAGGGCGTCAACCTGCACTTCCACAGCGTCCGCCGCATCTTCGGCCGGAGGCCGATGAAGTACCGGTGGTGGGAGATCGGCTTCCTCGCGGTCCGGCTCGGTGGCTACGTCACCGCGCTGTTCCTGGTCATGTCACCGGGTAAGGCCGTGCTCTTCCTCGGCATCCAGCTCGCCGCCTACGGCCTGTACATGGGAGGGGCGTTCACGCCGAACCACACCGGCATGCCCATCGTCCCCGCGAGCCTCAAGGTCGACTTCCTGCGCCGCCAGGTGCTCATGTCGCGCAACGTCACCGGCGGCTGGGTGATCCACTTCCTGCTCGGCGGGCTGAACTACCAGATCGAGCACCACCTGTTCCCCAACATGCCGCGACCCAACCTCCGCCACGTACAGCCGATGGTCCGCGAGGTCTGCACGGAGAACCGGATTCCCTACACCGAGAAGCGCCTGCTCGCCTCGTACCGGATCGTGCTGCGGTACCTGAACGCGGTGGGGCTCCGCGCGCGTGACCCGTTCGGCTGCCCGCTCGCCGCGCAGCTGCGCGCACCCCGCTGACCTCGCCGACCCCGTTGGCCCGGGACGTGCCCGTAGCACGTGCACTCCCGGTTGTGCGAGGCTGACGAAGCGTCGGAACCGTTCACGGGGGTGGTGGCCGATGACCGTATCGCCGGCCTGGACGACACCATGAGGTCGGTGGCGCGCGGAATCGCCTGGCTCGGGATACTTGTCGGCATCTGCGTGGCGCCGCTTGTGTTCGCGCTGATGAGCACCGACCGGCCGGGGCAGGGTCTCCGGACCGACTTCTCCGTAGCCCTCGGCTTCGTCGGCCTGGCCTTGATGGGGGTCGAGTTCGCGCTCGTGGCCCGGGTGAAGGCGATCGCGGTGCCGTTCGGCACGGACGCGCTGGTCGACTTCCACCGGCAGATCGGCTACGCGGGACTGGCGTTCGTCCTGATCCACGTCGCCCTGTCCGCCGACTGGGGAAAGCTGCTGTCGTTCGCACCTGCCGATACGCCCGCACGGGTCTGGTTCGGCACCGTCGCGGCAGCGGCCCTCGTGGTGCTGGTGGTGACCTCGGTGTGGCGCCGTCGGTGGCGGCTCTCCTATGAGGTATGGCAGATCCTGCACGCCGTGCTGGCGGTGGTGGCGGTCGTCGCCGCCCTGGTTCACGTGCTGCTGGTGAACTACTACGTCGACACCACCTGGAAGCGGGTGCTGTGGTCGCTCATGGCGGCGGCATTCGTCTGGTCGCTCGTGTGGGTGCGTCTGCTCCGCCCGCTGCGGATACGCCGACGGCCGTGGACGGTCGAGCGGATCACGCCGGAACGTGACCGGACGACCGTGCTCACACTGCACCCCGCCGGCCACGACGGGCTGCGGTTCGAACCCGGCCAGTTCGCCTGGATCACCGTCGGCAGGTCGCCGTTCTCGATCACCGCCCACCCGTTCTCGTTCTGCTCCAGCGCCGAGCAGGAGGGCAGCGTCGAGGTCGCGATCAAGGCCGCGGGCGACTTCAGTTCCGGCGTCATGACCGTCAGGCCGGGAACCCGGGTCTACGTGGACGGGCCGCACGGGGTGTTCTCGATAGACCAGTACGAAGGCGCCGGCTTCTGCCTGATCGCCGGAGGCGTCGGGATCGCGCCCGCCCTGAGCATGCTCGAGACGCTCGCCGACCGTGGCGACGTGCGTCCGGTCGTCCTGTTCGCCGGCAACCGCAACTGGAACGGCGTCATCTTCCGCGACCGCGTCGGCGGGTTGGCCGCACGCCTGAACCTGAAAGTGGTGCACGTGCTCGAGCAGCCACCGCCGGACTGGACGGCGGAGACGGGCTACCTGGACGCGGACATCCTCGCCCGGCACCTACCGGCGGGCTTCCGCCGGTTCCAGTTCTTCGCCTGCGGGCCGACGCCGATGCTCGACGCCGTCGAGGCGGCACTCGTCCGGATCGGTGCGCCCGCCGACCGCGTCCACACCGAGCACTTCGACTGGGTCTGACGAGGAGCAGCCGTTGCGCCACACCTACATGATCCGGATCGCGCTCGCCACGACCGTGCTCCTGCTGCTCGCGTGCCTGGCCTTCGCCGCCATCCAGAACTGACCGGGCGCGGATGTTCAGCGGCGAACGCCGCCGGTGAGACGGCGGACCGTCTTGCGCAGCCGCCTGAGCCGGCGGGCCAGGCCGCGTCTGATCCGTCCACCGGAACCGGTGGCCTGCTCCGGTTTCGGCGCGGCGGGTTCCGGCTCCTGCTTCGCGGGCTGCTTGGGGCGGCGGCGGTCGCCGACGTCGAGGCTGAGGTTGCCGTAGGTCTCGGTGAGGTACGGCTCGACGCTCGGCATCACGTCGCCCATGTCCGTCGGTGCCGCAAGCGGCGTGGGCGCCCACGCGGGACCGGCGAGCCGGGTCGAGCGGGCGAGCCCGCCGAACGACAGGTGGGCGTAGAAGTCCCAGAGCCCGGCCGGAAGCGGCCGTCCGCCGAAGAGCGCCGCCGGGTCGACCGTCGCCGTCGCCGTCACCTCGACGGCACCGCCGTCGTGGCCCGACACCGGTACCAGCTCGGGCGACACCGAGGTGGGGATCCACCATTCGACCGAGGTCTTGCGGTTGCGGAGGGTGAGGTCGAAGGTCACCTGCCCGAGCACCTTCTCGCGGTCGACCTCGGCCTCGGGACCGAACAGCCCGTCGACGAGCCGCCCGTCGAGCCTGAACCGGTCACCGCTCGGGGTCCAGCAGAGGTCGCCGTCGTCGCCGAAGCCCATCCGCGCGGTGAGTTCCAGCTCCAGTCGTCGACCGGCCGTGCGCAGGTGGCTGACGCGGGCGCGAGCGTGCACGTTGCCGCACCGGCGGGCGAACTCGACCATGTCGTCGAGCCGGCCCTCGCGCAGCAGGATGGACCGCAGCCGGTTCGGCAGCGGCAGCCCGTCGGGGACGGCGTCGGGGAAGCGTCGCGCGCCGAGCTGCCGCGTCTGCTCGAAGAGCTCCTTGCGGTAGTCGTCGGGCAGGTTGAACACCACGGGCTCACGCAGCCGCATGAGCATCTCGTTGCGGTAGAAGCGGGACAGCAGCTTGTTCCGCAGCCGTCCCGGCTCGGTGTTCGCCTCGACGACGTCGATGCTGTCCTCGACGTTGCGGAAGTACCCGGCCGGGTCGAACTGCTGGAACGAGGTGTTCTCGGCGTCGCTCCTGCGGGTGAAGTAGTAGCAGGGGTGGTCGGCCAGGATCGCGATGTTCCGCGCGGCGAAGTAGCAGCGCAGCACGAACGGGTGGTCCTCCAGCCGGCGCTTGCCCTCGGGGAACCGGATCCGGTGCTCGTCCAGCATCCGTTTGCGGAACAGCTTGTGCGGCGACAGCGTCGACACGAGCGGGTGGCGCTCCAGCGTGGCGTGGTCCTCGCGGGTGCGGTAGACGTTCACCGGCACCGAGCGGCCACGGCCGACGACCTTGCCGAGCACCACGTCCGAGTCGGTCTCGACCGCCCTGCGGTACAGCCGGTCGAGCGCCTCCGGGTCGAGCTCGTCGTCCTGGTCGACGAACTGCACGAACTCCCCGTGCGCGGCGTCGATGCCCACGTTGCGCGGCTTGCCCGGCCAGCCGGAGTTGGGCTGGTGGACGACGCGCACGTTGGACGCCGCCTCGGCGAGGGCGTCGAGGCGGCCGGGGGTCTCGTCGGTGGAGCCGTCGTCGACGAAGACGGCCTCGAACTCCGCGGCGGGCATCGACTGGCGGCGCAGCGACCTGATCAGCGGCTCGATGTGCTCGCCCGGGTTGTAGACCGGGACGACGACACTCACCTTGACCGTCGGGCCTTCCGGCATCACGGTCCTCCGTTCTCCGTCGCAGGGTCGTGGTGCCTGCGTGCTCGTTGCTTGCGGTACTCGCGATAGGTCAGCCAGACGACGGCCACGTCGAAGACGGTGAGCGCGATCAGACCCGCGGTCGGGACCAGGGCGATGCGGTAGAGCTGGTAGCCGATGAACGCCAGCAGGAAGACGATCATCCAGGGGTACGCCCACAGCCGGTTCTGCAGCACCGCGACGACGAGCACGACCTTGACCACGCCGTGGGCGATCAGGTACGCGGCGGCGAAGCCCACGCTCGCCGCGGTGAGGCCGTGCGTGGCGTGGAGCAGGTGTACCGCGATGAGGTCGTGGGGGTCCTCCGACAGCTCCTCATGAGTGAGCGCCACGACGACCCGCTGGATCGTGGCGGGGCTGACGAACAGCAGCAGCGCGCCGCCGACGAGTTCGAGCAACCCGTCGAGGCCCTTGAGCAGGATGCCGACCGCGAAGCCGCGGTCCAGCAGGCTCCCCGACCGGAACCACGTCCTCAGTGTCGCCGTGGACGCCATACCTCGCCTTCTCGACCTGTGTGGCACCTGGGCCGTTCTCCTACACTATTGTAGGAATAGCACCAACCTACGCTACGCACGAGCCGCGGCACGTGGCGCGTGCCCTCGCAGAGCGGCTGCCGGCGGCGGGCGACGGTGTCGGCGGGCCGGGGTAGGGTCGCACCGTGCCGCTCGCCTTGTACCGAAAGTACCGCCCCGGGTCGTTCGCGGAGGTCGTCGGCCAGGAGCACGTCACCGAACCGCTCCAGCAGGCGATCCGCAACGGTAGGGTGCACCATGCCTACCTGTTCAGCGGCCCGCGCGGCTGCGGCAAGACCACGTGCGCGCGCGTCCTGGCCCGGTCGCTGAACTGCGCCGAGGGCCCGACGCCGGAGCCGTGCGGCCGGTGCGACTCCTGTGTCGCGCTCGCGCCGAACGGGCCTGGCAGCATCGACGTGATCGAGATCGACGCCGCCTCGCACGGTGGCGTCGACGACGCCCGTGAGCTGCGCGAGCGCGCGTTCTTCGCGCCGGTCTCGTCTCGGTTCAAGATCTACATCATCGACGAGGCCCACATGGTCTCCAAGGACGGCTTCAACGCGCTGCTGAAGCTCGTCGAGGAGCCGCCGGAACACGTCAAGCTGGTCTTCTGCACGACCGAGCCGGAGAAGGTCATCGGCACCATCCGGTCGCGCACCCACCACTACCCGTTCCGGCTGATCGCGCCGCAGGTGTTGAAGGCGCTGCTCGCGAGCATGTGCGAGGACGAGGGCATCACCGTCGAGCCCACCGTCCTCCCGCTCGTCGTGCGCGCGGGCGCAGGCAGCGCGCGGGACGCCCTGTCCGTCCTCGACCAGTTGCTCGCCGGCGCGGGGCCGGACGGCGTCTCGTACAAGCAGGCGGTCGCGCTGCTGGGGTACACCGACGACAGCCTGCTCGACCAGGTCGTCGACGCGCTCGCCGCGGGCGACGGCGCCACGGTGTTCGAAACCGTCGACCAGGTGATCTCCGCCGGGCACGATCCGCGCAGGTTCGCCGCCGACCTGCTGCAACGGCTGCGCGACCTCGTCGTGCTCGCGGCCGTCCCCGACATCGAGAAGCGCGGCCTGCTCGACGCCCCGCCGGACCAGCTGGAACGCATGCGTGGGCAGGCCGACCGCAGCGGCGCCGCCGTGCTCACCAGGAGCGCCGACATCGTCAGCGAGGCGCTCACCGAGATGCGTGGCGCGACCGCGCCGCGGCTGCTGCTCGAGCTGATGTGCGCGCGGCTGCTGCTGCCGGAGGCCGCCGGTGGCACCGCAGCGCTCGCCGCGAGGCTGGACCGGCTGGAACGGCGCGTCCGCGTCGGCGGGTCGCCCGCAGTCGAGTCACCGTCGCGCGCCGAGGCCGGGCCGACGCCCACGGAGGCCGGGCCCGCGCAGCCGCCACCGGACACCTCGACGCCCGTGCCGGCCGAGCCCGAGCCCGTGGACCCGACGCCCGCTCCCGCCGCCGCGGAGGTCGCTTCACCCGCGACACCCGAGCCCGAGCCGGAGCCGGCACCCGCGCCCGCGCCGACCCGCGCTTCCGGCGACACCGACGTCGGTGAGCTGCGCCGGCTCTGGCCCGAGGTGCTGGACGCGGTCAAGGCGCGCCGGCGGTTCGCGTGGATGGTGCTGGACGGCAAGGCACAGGTCGCGGACGTGCGCGGCGGCGTGCTGCGGCTGCGCTTCGCCCGCGACGGCGACGCCAAGGGCTTCACCCAGAACGGTTGCGACGCCGTGCTGCGCGAGGCGCTCGGCCAGGTGCTCGGCGTCGACTGGCGGGTCGAGACCACGACCGGTGGCACCGGCCAGGGCGCCGATCCCGCACCGCGCGCCGTACCCGCCGAGCCGGCAGCTACGCCACCGCCACCGGAGCCGCCGCCCGGCTACGACGACCCGTACGTGCCGGAGCCCGACGACACGGCGGGCGACCACACGTCCGGCCGGGACGGCGACGCGCTCACCGGCCTGCCGCTGCTCGAACGGGAGCTGGGCGCCAAGGTCATCGACGAGGCCGAGTAGCCGCCACGTAGGCTCGCACCCATCTGCCGCTACCGATCAGGAGCACCCCGTGTTTCCAGGCAACCCGGACATGAACCAGCTGCTGCAGCAGGCACAGGAGGTGCAGCAGCAGCTGGTCGCCGCACAGCAGGAGCTGGCCGACGCCGAGGTCAAGGGGACCTCGGGCGGCGGGCTCGTCGAGGCGACAGTCTCCGGCACCGGTGAGCTGAAGGCGCTCACCATCGACCCGAAGGCGGTCGACCCCGACGACACCGAGACGCTCGCCGACCTCGTCGTCGCCGCCGTACGCGACGCCGCGTCGAACGCGCAGGACCTCCAGGCCGAGCGGCTGGGGCCGTTCGCCGAGGGCCTCGGCGGGGGCGGCATGCCCGGCCTCCCCGGCCTCGGCACCTGACCGGACGCGCATGTCGGTATACGAGGGGGCGATCCAGGACCTCATCGACGAGTTCGGCCGGCTCCCCGGTATCGGGCCGAAAAGCGCCCAGCGGATCGCGTTCCACCTGCTCGCGGGCGACCCGACCGACACCAGGAGGCTCGCCGACGTGCTGATCGCGTTCACCGAGAAGGTGCGGTTCTGCGCCGTCTGCGGCAACGTCGCCGAGCAGGAGCAGTGCCGCATCTGCCTCGACCCGCGCCGCGACGGGCACCTGATCTGCGTCGTCGAGGAGCCGAAGGACGTGCTCGCCATCGAACGCACCAGGGCGTTCCGTGGCCGCTACCA
>JAFMQP010000280.1 GCA_017354575.1 Acidothermales bacterium
CGCCACGCGAAGGTCCGCAACACCTCACCATGGGACTGCGCCGGCTCGACTACGTCCATCGCGGTGACCTCGTGCTCGTCGTCGCGCCGTCGGTCGCACCACCGCGGCTGCTCGAGCGGGCCGAGGACGCGCGCAGGAAGGGCGGCACCGTCTTCAGCATCGACATCGGCGACAAGGAGCTCGCGCACGTCGCACACGAGTCCCTCTCCGTGCCCGGTCCCATCACCGTCCCGCCGAACGATTCGAGCGTGCCCGTACCCGACCTCCAAGACTCCGCGGTCGCATTCGAGACGGTGCAGCATCTGGTCAACCTCGCGGCCGGCGAGCGTACGACCCGACGCGGGCGTGTCCGATCGCGCCTCTCGCGTGCACTCGAGCTGATCAGCGGGCCGAACACTGCTGAGTAGTCAATTCCCCTTGCACCGCAACGGTATTCGCGAAGTTCGACGAGCAACGCGGCTAACCGCGGGCAAAGTGAAGTTGCGACCCCGTGCATCCAATCATGCGTAGGTACTGGTAAAACTGCGTTCTTCGATGCATGGTTTTCCTCAACGAGTTCTTCACGAGTACTCGTAGACACAAACGGAGGCGACGACACAATGGCACCCGCGAAGAAGGGCGCTGCCAAGAAGAGCACCGCGCGCAAGAGCGCAGCGACCCGCAGCGCCAAGAAGGCACCGGCGAAGAAGTCGACGGCGAAGCGCGCCACCGCGACCAAGAAGACCGCGGCGAAGAAGAGCACCGCCAAGCGGGCATCGGCCAAGAAGACCGCTGCCAAGAAGGCACCGGCTCGCAAGGCAGCCGCCAAGAGGACCACCAAGAAGGCCACCGCGAAGCGGGCGCCGGCACGTAAGACCGCGGCGAAGAAGTCGACGGCCAAGCGCGCCACCGCGAAGAGGGCGACCGCGAAGAAGGCCACGGCGAAGAAGGCGCCGGCACGCAAGAGCGCCGCCAAGAAGACCACGGCCAAGAAGTCGCCGGCACGGAAGACGGCGGCGCGGAAGATCGCCAAGAAGACCACGACGCGCAAGGCCGCGACGAAGCGCGCCGTCAAGCGCTGAACGGACGACGACGGAGCCCGGTCGAGTCGACGCGCCCGGCCGGGCACGGGCACGTGTGCTTAGACTTTCGCCATGCCCGTCACCAGAGGTCAGCTGTCGCCGCGGCGCGAGGTACCGCGCGAGATCCCACGGCCGGAGTACGTCGGCAGACCGGGACCGCGGCTCGGTGAGCCCGACGTCAAGGACGCCGAGACCATCGAGCGGATGCGGGTTGCGAGCAAGCTGGCGGCACACGCGCTGCACGAGATCGGTACGCACGTCGAACCCGGTGTCACCACCGACGACCTCGACCGCATCGGGCACGAGTACCTCTGCGACCACGGCGCATATCCCTCGACGCTCGGATACCGCGGATATCCCAAGTCGATCTGCACCTCGCTCAACGAGGTCATCTGCCACGGCATCCCCGACTCCACCGTCATCGCCGACGGCGACATCGTCAACGTCGACATCACGGCGTTCATCGGCGGCGTGCACGGCGACACCAACGCGACGTTCCTCGCCGGCGACGTCGACGAGGAGTCACGCCTGCTCGTCGAACGCACCCACGAGGCGACGATGCGCGGCATCCGTGCCGTCGCGCCAGGGCGTCCGCTCAACGCTGTCGGCCGGGTCATCGAGTCGTACGCGCGGCGGTTCGGCTACGGCGTCGTCCGCGACTTCACCGGTCACGGCATCGGCACGACGTTCCACTCGGGTCTCATCGTCCCGCACTACGACGCGCCCGACCTCGACGTCGTGATGGAACCCGGCATGACGTTCACGATCGAGCCGATGATCACGCTCGGCACGCACGAGTGGGAGATGTGGGACGACGACTGGACGGTGGTCACGAAGGACCGCAAGCGCACCGCGCAGTTCGAGCACACCGTCCTCGTCACCGACGACGGCGTCGAGATCCTCACGCTGCCCTAGCGGTCCTGCGCACCTCGTCGGCGTCGTTGTCGATCGTGACCCGCACGAGCGCCGCGACGAGGCGGACGAAGTCGTCGCCGTCGACGAGACCCGCGAGCCGGCGCGGACTGGACGGGAGACCGAGTGCCTTCGCGCCGTCGCCGGCCCTGCTGTCGACGAACGGGCGGAGCTCCGGCCACACGCCCTGTACCTCGCGGAGGAACACGTCGGCGCCGACCCCGCCGATGCCCTTGAACGTCGTGAGCGACGCACGCAGCGCGTCGACGTCGCCGTCCGCGTGCTCACGCAGCCGGCGCAGGTCGCCGCCGTACTGTTCGCCGAGGCGCACAGCGGTGTCGCCCAGCATGCGCGACGTGCGCTCGTCGTAGCGCGCGTACCCGGACCTGTTGAGCACCTTGGTGCGCTGCGCCCACGTCGCTTCGGCCATACCGCGCGCGGTCGTCCATCCTGCGTCGCGCAGTGCCCGCGCCGCCGCCACGGCGATGTCGCCGCGGATGCGCGTCGACAGCAGCGTGGCGAGCACCAGCAGCTGGAACAACGGCGCGGGCCGGTCGGCGAGCTTGATGCCGGCGTCGGCGGCGAAGGTACGGCCGTGCCGGTCGAGCAGTGCCCGCACCGTCTTGTCGTGTCGGCTCGTCATGCCGACCTCGCTACCCGTCGCGTGCCGCACCATGCACGGATAGGGTGCTGCGGATGGACGTCAGCGTGGTCGCGGCCGCGCGCGAGGACGACGCGCGCCCGCTCGATAGCGTCGACATCGCCGTGTACGCCGACCGGCTCGGTTACCGCGAGGTGTGGCTCGGCGAGGGACCGACGTGGGACTCCTTCGCGCTGGCGACGGCGGTGGGCCTGCGTACGCGACGTATCGCCCTGACGGCCGGCCCGATCCCGGTGCACGTGCGCGACCCGTTCTCCGTCGCGCGCGGCGCCGCGTCGGCGGCGGCTCTCGTCGGCCGCCCGGTCGGCGTGGCGCTCGGCACCTCGAGCACGCGCGTCGTCGAGGGCGTGCACGGCCGCGGCCGCGCGCGACCGGTGACGGCGCTCGCCGAGAGCGCCGCGGTCGTCGCCGACCTGCTCGGCGCGCGCACCGAGGCGGGCCGCACGCCGCTGACGGCACTCGGTTTCTCGTGGCGGCTGCCGCCGGGCGGTGGCCCGCTCAGCGTTGCGGCGTTCGGCGAACGCGCGGTCGCCGTCGCCGTCGAGCACGCCGACCGCATGCTGCTCGACCTCGTCTCGCCCGACCAGGTGCGGAGGTCGCGCGAACGACGCGACGCCGCCGCACGACGCGCGGGACGTACGCCGCCACCGCTCGCCGCATGGATACCGGCGGCGGTCGACCCGAGCGAACGTGACCGCGAGCAGGTGCTGCGGAGCATCGTCGGGTACCTCACGGTGCGCGGCTACAGCGACATGTTCGTCGACGCCGGGTTCGGCGACGTGGTCGAGCTCGCGGCGTCCGGTGCGGACGCCGACCGGTTGCTCGCGGCACTGCCGTCCGGGGCCGCAGGCGTCGTCGGGCTCGTCGGCGACCGCGACACCGTACGCGTTCGGCTGGACGAGTACGCGGCGGCCGGGCTGGACGAGATCGCCGTGTTCCCCACCACCGCGGGCGACCCCGCGGGAGAGCGCACGCTCACGGCGTTGGCGGAGCTCGCCGGCCTCGCGGCGTGACCGCTACTCGCGGACGAACACCGAGTCCCCGACGCGCAACCACCGGACGGCGCCGTCGTCGTCGCGGACGAACCTGACGAACGAGTGGTCGGTGTCGTCGGCGTAGCCGGCGTCCGCGGTGGTGAAGCGCACGCGCGCGTCGACGCGGTGGGCGTCGTCGCGCAGCACGAGCACGCCGTCGACGGTGCTCGCCTCGACGGTGCTCGTTCCGGCGCCGTACGTTCCCGTGTACGCCGCCGGGTCGACGTCGGCGCTGCGACCGTCGTCCCGCCGGGGCCGCCCGAGCCCGAGCAGCTCGCGCAACGCCACCCGCTCGACCGCGCGGGTCACCTGGATGCCGGAGTCCCCGTTCGTGAGCACGACGAGCGCGAACCCGTGCGCCGGCACCATCGCGAGCAAGGAGTGGTTGCCGGTGGTGTAGCCGCGGTGCCCGACAAGACGCACGCCGTCCCCGACGGCGTCGATGTTCCAGGCGAGCCCGACGTGGTCGGTGTTGCCCTCGGCGTCGGCCTCGGGCGTCCACATCGCGCGCACGGTCTCGGGACGCAGCACGCCGGCGCCGCCGTCGAGCAGGCCGGCGGCGTAGCGCAGCAGGTCCTCGACCGTCGAGAACAGGCCGCCGACCGGGGCGCGGCCACGCGCCCTGCCCCACGGCCGCCACACCCGCACCGGGCGGACGCGGTGGCCGAGCGCGAGCGGCCGGGTGACGGCGTGGTCGGCGCCGAAGCCGGAGGCGTGCATGCCGAACGGCCGCAGCACGTCGTCGCGCACGACGGTCTCGTACGGCCGGCCGGTGACCACCTCGACGATCCGGCCGAGCACGGCGAAGCCGACGTTGTTGTACGAGTAGAACCGGCCGAGCGGGAAGATCCGGCGCGGCTCGCCGAGACCCTCGACGTACCGCGCGAGCGCCGCGTCGTCCTGGTCGGTGTGGCGCCCGGGGTCGGGTGCCTCCGGTGCCCAGCCGGACCGGTGCGTGAGCAGGTGCCGGACGGTGACCTCCGCCGCGGTGTCGGCGTCGGCGGTGCCGAGGGCGGGCAGGTACGTACGGACCGGCGCGTCCAGCTCGACGCGTCCGGCCTCGACCTGCCGCAGCAGCGCGACGGCCGTGACGGTCTTGGTGATCGAGGCGACGCGGAACAGCGTCCGCGGGCTCACCGGCACCGGGTCCTCGACGCTGCGCACGCCCCACGCGGACGTCCGCGTCACGCCGTCGGCGAGCACGCCCACCGCCGCGCCGGGCACGTCGTGCCGCTCGCACCGCTCCGCGAGCGCCGCGCACACGGCGTCCCACGCCCGCCGTGCGTCGTCGTCGCGATCCACGGACCAACCCTAGGGCCGACGGGGCGGACGAGTCGGCCTGTAAGCCGGGTTCTGTGCGCGCCGGCCGGGGCCGGCGCCGGCGGCCATCCCTCTAGGGCTGCCGTTGCCGGCAGCCTCCAGCGGCCTACCCGCAGGCTCGGGCGGGCCGCCCTCTGTCGCCTGCGCAGGCCCGGCACGCCGGGCCCTCTTGGCCTTGCTCCGGGTGGGGTTTACCGAGCCGTCCGGGTCGCCCCGGACGCTGGTGGTCTCTTACACCACCGTTTCACCCTTACCGGCGCGGCGTACCGCACCGGCGGTCTGTTTTCTGTGGCACTGTCCCGCGGGTCGCCCCGGGTGGGCGTTACCCACCACCCTGCCCTGCGGAGCCCGGACTTTCCTCGACGACGCCGCTGCGCCGCCGCGACCGCCCGGCCGACTCGTCCGCACGGCCAAGACTAGCGGAGACGACGCGCCGGTCCCGTGTACGACGGCGCCGGGTTGGGTAGGCGACCAGGATGGTGCGCAAGAAG
>JAFMQP010000055.1 GCA_017354575.1 Acidothermales bacterium
GCTGGGCGACGTGCGCACCGAGCGGGATCGCGACGCCGGCGTCGCGCGCGGCCGCCTGCAGGATGCCGAGGTCCTTGTGGTGCAGGTCGACGCGGAAGCCCGGCGTGAAGTCGCGGCGCAGGATCCGCTCGGCCTCGTTCTCCAGGATCGCGTTGCGCGCGCGCCCGCCCGCAAGCACGCGTACCGCGGCCGCGGTGTCGACGCCGTTCGCCTCGAGGAACACGATCGACTCGGCGACCAGCTCCAGCGCGCCCGCGACGAGCAGCTGGTTGGCGGCCTTGACGGTCTGGCCCGAGCCCGCCGGCCCGACGTGCACGACCGTCCTGCCCACCGCGTCGAACGCGGCATCGGCACGCGCGAACGCGTCCGCGTCGCCGCCGACCATCACCGCGAGCGTCCCGTCCACCGCGCCCTTCTCGCCACCGCTCACCGGCGCGTCCAGCGCCGCGACGCCGTGCTCCGCCGCACGGGAGTGGACGGTACGCGCGGTCTCGGGGCGGATCGTGCTGAAGTCGACGAACAGCGTGCCCTCGGCGGCGTGCGCGAGCACGCCGTCCTCGCCGAGCACTACCTGTTCGACGTCGGGGGAGTCCGGCAGGTTGGTCATCACGATGTCGGCGCCGCTGACCGCCTCGCGGACGCTCGACGCCCCCCGCCCGCCGTCGGCGACGAACCGGTCGACCTTGCCGCGGCTGCGGTTGTAGCCGACGACGTCGAATCCCGCCTCGCGCAGGTTGTGTGCCATCGGCATGCCCATGATGCCGAGCCCGATGAATCCCACTGTCGTCACAGCCACACCCTATGATCACGGACGCGGGGACGACCGCAGGGACCTCCGCAGAGCCTCGGGGATGCCGCTCGGCAGGTCGACCACGGTGGCGCCGGCCTCGGCGAGGGCGCACACCTTCGACTCGCCGCTGCCGCGTCCCGCGGTGACGATGGCGCCGGCATGGCCCATCCGGCGGTCCGGGGGAGCGCTGCGGCCGGCGATGAAGGCGATCACCGGCTTGGCCATCCCGGCGACGTACTCCGCCGCGTCCTCCTCCATCGTGCCGCCGATCTCGCCGACGACGACGACCGCATCCGTGCGCGGGTCGTCGTCGAGGGTGCGGATGGCGTCGAGCGTCGTGGTGCCGAGGATCGGGTCGCCGCCGATGCCGACGAACGCCGACTGCCCGTGGCCCGCCGCAGCGACCTGCAGCGCGACGAGCGTGCCGAGGCTGCCGCTGCGGGAGATGACGCCGACGCGGCCCGGGCGGAAGATGCTGCCCACGTGCCCGGGCATGATGCCGACCGACGCCTCGCCCGGCACGACCAGTCCCGCGGTGTTCGGGCCGAGCACCTGCGTGCCGTGGTCGCGTGCCTCCGCGAGCACCTCCATCACGTCCTGGTACGGGACGTGCTCGGTCAGCATGACCAGCTTGCCGACACCGGCGTGCACGGCGTCGAGAGCGGCGGCCCTGGCCGCGAGCGGGGGTACGAACAGCACGCTCACGTCGAGCGGGTGCTCCTTCGCCGCGTCCGCGACCGAGCCGTACACGGGTATGCCGGACGCGACCTGCCCGCCCTTGCCGGGGCTCACGCCCGCGACCACGCGGGTACCGCACTCGATCATCCGGTCGGTCCAGAACGAGCCCTGCCTGCCGGTGACGCCCTGGACGACGACGGCGTCCTTGCCGGTGACGAGCATCAGACCACCGCCGCGTCGACCGCCGCGCGCACCGCGTCGTCCATCAGCTCGTACGGTTCCAGTCCCAGCCGTTCGCGCACCGTCGCGATCGCCTCGTCCTCTCCGGTGCCGTGGATGGAGAAGAAGACCGGGACCTCCGGACGCAGTTCCTCGAGCGCGCCGACGACGCCCTCGGTCATCACGTCGGTGCGCGCGAACGCGCCGCAGAAGTTGACGAGCAGGCTGCGGACGCTCGGCTTGCGGAGCAGCAGCCGCAGTGCCGGCGTCGCCTTCGTGTACGCGTCGCCGCCGATCTCCAGGAAGTCCGCCGGACGCCCGCCGTAGTGCGTGACGGCGTCCAGCGTCGTCATCGTGAGGCCGGCGCCGTTCGCCAGCACGCCGACCTCGCCGTCGAGGTCGATGAACTGCAGGCCGATCTCGCGCGCGTCGCGCTCGAGGTCGGTCTCGACCCGGGCCTGGTCGCCGCCGAGCCCGGCGACGACGTCCTCGTGCCGGCGCAGCGCGCCCGGGTCGAGCGAGACCTTGCTGTCGAGCGCGACGACCCGGCCGCCCTCGACGACCGCGAGCGGGTTCACCTCGACGAGGTCCGCGTCCACGCGGCGGTACAGCTCGTACAGCCGGACGAGCGTCGCGGCGACCTGCGCGCGGGTGCCCGCGGCGATGTCGGCGCCGTCGAGCAGCCGGGTGGCGTCCGCCTCGGTGAGGCCGGCCCTGATGTCGACGGCGAGGCGCGCGACGCGTTCCGGCGTGCCGGCGTTGACCTCCTCGATGTCCATGCCGCCCTCGGTGGAGAACAGCACCAGCGGGCCCTTGCCGGACGCGTCGTTCAGCACGGCGGCGTAGAGCTCGCGGACGATCGGCACCGCGCGTTCGACGAGCACTCGCCCGACGACGTGCCCGCCGACGGACGTGCCGAGCAGCGCGGCCGCGGCTTGCCTTGCGGCGTCGGCTGTGTCGGCGAACCGGATCGCGCCGGCCCTGCCGCGCTTGCCCGCGGGCACCTGGCTCTTGACGACGACGGGCTCGCCGAGCCGTCCGGCGACCGACGCCGCGGCTTCGGCGTCGGCGACGACCTCGCCGTCCGGCGTGGCGACACCGACGTCCGCGAACAGCTGCTTGCCCTGGTACTCGAGCAGCTTCACGGTCACCTCCCGTACCTCTCGAAGTACCCGCCCCAGAGCTCGTCCTCCGTCGGCACGCGCGGCGGGATCACGCGCGCGAGCCGGGTCACGTTGAGGAAGTGGCGGTACGACAGGTTCTCGCTGATGCTGTTGCCCGCCCATGTGCCCGCGCCCATGGTGAGCGTGAACCCGAGGCCGTTGTCGAAGCCCCCGCCGGTGCCGAAGCAGTGCGCCTGGTTGACGAGCACGCGCGCCACCCGCAGCCGTTCCGCGACGGTGGTCGCGAGCGCCTCGGTCCTCGTGTGGATGCCGCACGAGTGACCGGCGCCCTGGAAGTCCAGGATCCGCTGGATCCGGTCGAGGCAGGCGTCGAAGTCGTCGTAACGGTAGACGGTCAGGACGACGGACAGCTTCTCGCCGCTGAACGGATGGCCGGACCCGACGCCGTCCTCCTCGACCATGAAGAACTCCGCCGACCGCGCGTCCGGTGAGTCGAGGCCGGCGAGCGCGGCGATCTTCGCCGGCTCGCGCGCGAGCACGTCCGGGTTGAGCCTGCCGGCGGGCCACATCACCGCCTGCAGCCGCCGCTTCTCGTCGGCGTCGAGCAGGTAACCTCCCCGCCTGCGCAGCTCGGTGATGGCGTCGTCGTAGACGGACGCGTCGACGTGGATCGAGTTCTCCGACGAGCAGCTCGTGGCGTAGTCGAAGACCTTGCTGCGCTTGATCTTCTCCGCCGCGTCCGCGAGGTCGGCGTCGTGCGCGAGGATCACGGGTGCGTTGCCCGCGCCGACGCCGATCGCCGGTGTGCCGCTGCTGTAGGCCTGCCGCACGTTGCGCTGCGAGCCGGTGACGACGACGAGGTCGACCTGACGCATCAGCTCGTTGGTGAGCTCCTTCGACGGCGCGTCGACGTACTGCACGATGTCGCGCGGCGCGCCGATCTTGTCAAGCTCCTCGTGGATGTAGCGCACGAGCAGGGCGCACGTCGACGCGCCCTTCGGGGAGGGCGAGACGATCACGGCGTTGCGTCCCTTGACCGCCATCATCGTCTTGTTCGCGGGCGTCGCGGCCGGGTTGGTCGACGGACAGATCGCGGCGACGACGCCGACGGGCTTCGCGTACTCGGTGATCCCCGTCGCCGGGTCGTGGGAGAGCACGCCCACCGACGGTGCGCCGGTGAGGTCGCGCAGCGTGCCGATCGTCTTGCGCCTGTTCTTCGCGATCTTGTCCTCGATCCGGCCGAGCCCGGTGTCGCGCACGGACAGCTCCGCGAGCGCCGTCGCGCGGTCGTCACGGTAGATCGCCCAGGCCACCCCCGCGACGACGGCGTCGACCTGCTCCTGTGAGTACGTCTCGAACTCCGCCTGTGCGGCACGCGCCCGCCCGACCAGCGCCGCTATTCCGGCCGCCGCATCCATGAGCCGTCATCCCCATTCCACATGATGGCAGCAGATGCCATGAACGAAAGCGTCCATCGGTTCGCTCGGCGAGGCAACGCCGACCGCCTGTGTGCTCCGTCACGCTCGGCACAGCGGGTGCCCGGCCATTGACATGAGGAAGGCCGGCCTCTAGCGTTTCGTGACATTCACTTCCACAATTTGGAAGCCACCGTAACGAGGCGGTGAATGTGGTGTCCGAGTATACAAACGTTCCGACTACAGATACAGAAACCCGGTCGGGTCGATCGGTTAAGACTACACGCAGTGGTTGGCGCGGACGTGTGCGCACCAGGATCCTCGTGCTGCTGTGCGTCATGTACTTCATCACCTACATGGACCGGGTGAACATCTCGACGGCGGCGCCGTTCATCCGGGGCGACCTCCACCTCAGCAACACCCAGCTCGGTCTGGTGTTGTCGGCCTTCGCGATCCCGTACGCGTTCTTCCAGATCTTCGGCGGCCTGATCGGCGACAAGTTCGGGCCGCGGAAGGTCCTCACCGTCGCCGCCGCGGTCTGGGCGATCGCCACGGCCGCGACGGGTCTCGCCGTCGGCCTCGTCTCGCTTTTCATCGCCCGCCTCGGCTTGGGCTTCGGCGAGGGCGCGTCGTTCCCGACCGCGACGAGCGCGATGGCCAAGTGGCTGCCGGAGGACCGGAAGGCGTTCGGCCAGGGAGTCGTGCACTCCGCCTCACGGCTCGGCAACGCGCTCGCGCCGGTGCTCGTCGCCGGCCTCATCGCGCTGTGGAACTGGCGGCTCGCGTTCTTCGCGTTCGGCGCGCTGAGCGTGATCTGGACGGTCGTCTGGGTCGTGTACTACCGCGACCGACCAGCCGACCACAAGCGCGTGAGCG
The DNA here is from genome assembly GCA_017354575.1 of Acidothermales bacterium. Lineage (GTDB taxonomy): Bacteria > Actinomycetota > Actinomycetes > Streptosporangiales > WHST01 > WHST01. The sequence goes on from JAFMQP010000055.1 coordinate 5,103, forward strand.
ATTCCGAGCTCGGTGAGCTCACGGGCGACCAGCGTCGCGACGCGCGCCCGCCGATCCCGTGGAAGCAGCTCGCCGCGCGAATCCTCCCGGTGACCTTCGTGGACTTCTGCTACGGCTGGATGCTGTGGGTCTACCTCACCTGGATCCCGTCGTTCTTCCACGATGCATACGGGCTCGACCTCGCGAAGTTCACGTTGTTCACGACGCTGGTGCTGGTCGCGGGTGTCGTCGGCGACACCGTCGGCGGCATGCTCTCCGACTCCTTGCTGAGGCGTAACGGCAGCCTGAAGGTCGCGCGGCGCACCAACCTCGTGGTCGGCCTGCTCGGCTCGTTCGTGTTCATCGTGCCGACGCTGTTCGTGCACAACCTCGTGCTGACGACGGTGTGCCTTGCGGTCGCGTTCTTCATGCTCGAGCTGACCAACTCGGTGCTGTGGTCGATCCCGATGGACATCGCGCCGAACCACGCCGGCACCGCAGGCGGGCTGATGAACACCGGGTTCGGTGTCGCGGGCATCCTCTCGCCGTTCCTGTTCGGGCTGCTGAACGACGTCACCGGCGGCTGGGTGCTGCCGTTCACGGTGTCCGCGGTGCTGCTGCTCATCGGCGGTCTCTCCGCACTCGTCATCGACCCGACCAGGCGGCTGTCGTCGCCCTAGACCGGAGGTGCACGTGTACCCGAGCCGCAACGACGAGGTCTTCACCTGGGCGGCGCCGCCGCTGAAGTTCGGCCCCGGCGCGATCGACGAGGTCGGCGCCGAGGCCGCGGGGATGGGACTGCAGCGCGTGCTCGTCCTCACCGACCCACGGGTGCGGGAGACAGGGGTGCCCGACCGCGTGCGTGACGGCGTCCAGCAGGTCGGTGTGAAGTGTGAGGTGCACGAGGGCGTCGTCGTCGAGCCGACGGACGAGAGCATCGCCGAGGCGGTCGCGTTCGCGCGCGCCGGTTCGTGGGACGGCTACATCGCGGTCGGCGGCGGTTCGGCCATCGACACCGCGAAGGCCGTCGACCTGCTCACCACGAACGACGGCGACCTGCTCGAGTACGTGGCGCCGCCGATCGGCGGCGGGCGCAGGCCGGAACGTCCGCTCGTCCCGCTGATCGCGATCCCCACCACCGCGGGCACCGGCTCGGAGTCGACGACGATCTGCGTCGTCGACCTCGTCTCGCAGCGGCTCAAGGCGGGCATCAGCCATCCGCGGCTGCGGCCGACGCTGGCCGTCGTGGACCCGCTGATCACCGTGCCGCTGCCGCCCGAGGTCACCGCGTCGAGCGGCATGGACGTGCTCATGCACGCGCTCGAGTCGTACACGGCGATCAGGTACGACACCAAGCCGGCACCGGACGACGTGCTGCGGCGTCCGGCGTTCTGCGGGTCCAACCCGATCAGCGACGTCTGGTGCGAGCACGCACTGCGGCTCGTCGGCCGTCATCTGCGGACCGCGGTGCACAACGGGCGCGACGTGGACGCGCGGTTCCAGATGGCGCTCGCGTCGACGTACGCGGGCACAGGGTTCGGCAACGCGGGGACGCACCTGCCGCACGCGAGCGCGTACCCGATCGCCGGCATGGCCGACGGCTACCGTGCCGAGGGATACCCGGAGATGCCGATGGTGCCGCACGGTCAGGCGGTCTCGGCGACCGGGCCGGCGGTGTTCGGCTGGACGTACCCGGCGTTCCCCGACCGGCACCTGCGGGCGGCGGAGCTGTTGTCGGGGCAGACGTTCACCCGCGTCGACGGGGCCGCGGCACTGCCGCACGTGCTGCGCGAGCTGATGGCCGACATCGGCATCCCGCGCAGCCTGCGGGCGTTCGGCTTCACCGAGGACGACGTTCCCGCGCTCGCGGACGGCGCCCAGAAGCAGACCAGGCAGCTCGCGGTCGTACCGCGCGCGGTCACCCGCGACGCCCTCGAGCGGATCCTCCGCTCGTCCCTCTGAACACACGGTCGGGAGCAACGATGACGTCAGCCGAGGGTGCCGCCCGCCCGGTGTCGGGGCGCGAGCTCCGTACCGTCGTCGCCTCGAGTGTGCTGGGCACGACGATCGAGTGGTACGACTTCTTCCTCTACGGGTCGGCGGCCAGCCAGGTCTTCGGCCCGGTGTTCTTCCCGTCGCACGACCCGGTGGTCGGCACGCTGCTGTCGTTCACCACGTTCGCGCTGGGCTTCGTCGCCCGACCGGTCGGCGGCCTCATCTTCGGGCACATCGGCGACAGGGCCGGTCGCAAGAAGACGCTCGTCATGACCATGCTCGTCATGGGCGGCGCGACCTTCCTGATCGCCTTCGTCCCGCCGTACTCGGCGATCGGACTGGCGGCACCTGTGCTGCTCGTGCTGCTGCGGCTCGCGCAGGGCATCGCGATCGGCGGCGAGTGGGGCGGCGCGGTGCTGCTCTCCGTGGAGTACGCACGACCCGGTAGGCGCGGGCTGTACGGGAGCTGGCCGCAGCTCGGTCTCGCGGTCGGGCTGACTCTCGCGACGGGCCTGCTCGCGTTGCTGGGCAACGTGTTCGGCGACGCCGGCTTCCAGGCGTACGGCTGGCGCATCGCGTTCGGGCTGAGCGCCCTGCTGGTCGCGGTGGGCCTGTTCGTCCGGTTGCGCGTGCTGGAAACGCCTGCGTTCACGGCGATGCGCGAACGGCAGGGGAGCTCGACGGTGCCTGCGCGCGACCTGCTCGCGGACGCGGGCAGCAGGCGGAACCTGTTGCTGGGCATGGGAAGCAGGTTCGTCGAGGGCGTCGCGTTCAACTGCTGGGCGGTGTTCATCCTCGCGTTCGCGGTACAGCCGATGGGGCTCCGCTACAGCGACGGTCTCGTCGTCGTGATGGTCGCGGCGGTCGTCATGATGCCGATGATCCTCCTCTTCGGCGGACTGTCGGACCGCACCGGGCACCGGCGGATGTTCGCGATCGGCACGGTTATCGCGACGGTGCTCGCGTTCCCCGCGTTCGCGCTGCTCGGCACCGGGTCGCTCGCCGCGCTCGCAGGCGTCGTGCTGGTCGTGTTCGGCGTGTGCTACCCGATCATGTACGGGCCGCAGTCGTCGTTCTACTGCTCGCTGTTCCCGACCCGCGTCCGGTACACCGGCATCTCGCTGGTGTACCAGTTCTCCGGCATCGTCGCGTCCGGCCTGACACCGCTCGTGCTCACCGCACTGCTCGCGTGGCGCGGGACGTGGTGGCCGGTGGCGGCGTACCTCGCGCTCGCCGGTGTGATCAGCACCGCCTGCACGCTCGTCATCCGCGTGCGCGGCTGGAGCGACGCGACCGGCGTCGCCGCGGAAGCGGCGGAGCGGGTCGGCTAGAAGCTGTGGCCCGGTGGCAGCAGGCTGGCGATCTGCAGCGCTGCACCGACGACCTCCGGGCCGAGCTCGGCGAACCGCTTCTTCGGCAGCCGCACCGCCGGCGCCTGCACCGCGATCGCGGCGCGGGCGTGGCCGGACGCGTCGCAGATCGGTGCGCCCACACAACGGACGCCGGGCATCTGTTCCTCGTCGTCGGTGCTCCAGCCGCGCCTCCTGATCCGCGAGAGCTCGGCGCGCAGCGCGGAGGCGTCGGCGTACGTCTTCTGTGTGAACCGCTCGAGCGTGGGCTGTTCGTTTCGCAGCCGCGTGAGCAGTTCGTCGTCGAACGCGAGAAGTGCCTTGCCCATCGACGACGCGTGCAGCTTCACGCGCGTACCCGGCGGCTGTGTGAACCGCAGCGGCTGCGTCGACTCGATGCGCTCGACGATGATCGCGCTCGTGCCCTCGAGCACACCGAGGTTCACCGACTCGCCGGTGTGCTCGGCCAACCGTTCGAGCACCGGGTGCACGACGTCCAGGTTGAAGTCGCGGTATGCCGCCCGGCCCAGCAGCAGCGTGCTGGTGCCGAGGTAGTAGCGCTCGTTGTCCTGGTTCTGCGCGAGGTACCCCTCGGCGACGAGCGCCCGGACGATGCGGTGCGTGGTGCTGAGGTTGAGGTCGAGCTCACGCGCGATCTGCATGACCCCGAGCTCCGTGCCGCGGTCACGGAACAGGTGCAGCACAGCGAACGCGCGGCCGATGGCCTGCGCGCCGGACGTCCGCGCGCCGTTCTCGCTCCGGTCGACGCCGGAGTCGGCGTTGCGCGCCCTCACTTTCGTTCTCGCATGGTGGCTGCACCATACCAATCCGGCCGTGACCGACGCCGACGTAAGGCGCCTGTGACACAGCACACTTGAAAGTACCTTCTACATTATGGAAGCATCGAGCCGTATTCGGAACCAGACGGAGGAGGTGCGTGCTCATGACGTCCATGAGCGGGCCCGTGAAGATGACGCCCAGTGAGGCGTTCGTGGAGCAGCTCGTCGCCGAAGGGGTGGAGCTGGTACCCGGGATCGTCGGCTCCGCGTTCATGGACGCCCTGGACCTGTTCCCGGCCGCCGGTATCCGTTTCCTGCCCGTGGCGCACGAGCAGAACGCCGCGCACATGGCCGACGGATACGCGCGGGTGCGGAACGAGCCGACTGTGACGATCGCGCAGAACGGCCCGGGCATCACGAACTTCGTCACGGCCGTGGCAGCCGCGTACTGGGCGCACACGCCGATGGTCGTGGTGACGCCGTCCGCCGGCTCGATGGGCGTCGGCCTCGGCGGGTTCCAGGAGACCGAGCAGCTGCCTGTCTTCTCCAAGATCACCAAGTGGCAGGTGCAGGTCAACCGGCCGGAACGGATGGCCGAACAGCTGCGCCGCGCGTTCTACCTCGCGAAGGCCGAGCACGGACCTGTGCAGGTCGACATCCCGCGGGACTACTTCTACGGCGAGGGCGAGTACGACATCCGCCCGTCACTGAACCTGCGTCGCGGGCCGGGCGACACGGCGGACGTCACACGGGCCGCCGAGCTGCTCGCGAACGCCGAGCACCCGGTGGTCGTCGCCGGCGGTGGCGTCGTGCAGGCGGACGGCGTCGACGCGGTTCGCGCGCTCGCCGAGTACCTGACCGCGCCGGTCGCGAATTCGTACCTGCACAACGACTCGTTCCCGCAGAGCCACGAGCTCGCCGCCGGGCCGCTGGGCTACCAGGGCTCGAAGGCGGCGATGACGTTGATCGGCGAGGCCGACGTCGTGCTGGCGCTCGGGTCGCGGCTGAACCCGTTCGGCACGTTGCCGCAGCACGGCATGGACTACTGGCCGCGCAACGCGAAGATCGTGCAGATCGACGCCGACCACCGCACGCTCGACCTGTCGAAGAACATCGACCTCGGCATCTGCGGTGACGCGAAGGCGACCGCCGAGCTGCTGCTCTCCATCCTGCGTGAGCGCCACGGCGCGCGCGAGCGCAAGGCCGACGTCGTCGAGCGGATCGCGCGCGAACGGGCGGCGTGGGCCGACGAGCTCGCGGGCATGTCGTCGAAGGCCGGTGAGCCGATCAGTCCGAGGCGTGCGCTGTCGATCCTCCGTGACGTGATGCCCGGTGACGCGATCGTCACCACCGACATCGGCAACGTCTGCTCGGTCGCCAACTCGTACCTGCACTTCGAGCAGCCGCGCAGCTTCCTCGCTGCCATGACGTTCGGCAACTGCGGTTACTCGTACCCGACGGCGCTGGGCGCGAAGCTCGCCGCGCCGGACCGTCCCGTGGTCGCGTACGTCGGCGACGGCGCGTGGGGGATGAGCCAGACCGAGGTGATGACCGCGGTACGCGAGGACATCCCGGTCGTGGCCGTGGTCTGGAACAACGCGCAGTGGGGCGCGGAGAAGAAGAACCAGGTCGACTACTACGACGACCGTTACGTCGGCACCAACCTGGCCAACCCGAACTTCGCCGACGTCGCCGCGAGCATGGGTGCCTCCGGCGTCACCGTCGAGAAGGAGGCCGAGCTCGGCGACGCCTTCCACGCAGCCGTCGCGTCCGGGCGGCCGACCGTGATGAACGTGGTGGTCGACTCGGCCGAGCTCGGCGACCCGTTCCGCAGGGACGCGCTCAAGCAACCGGTGCGGCTGCTCGACAAGTACCGCCACCTGGCCGCCGACCGCTAGGAGCCCGGCGATGTCGCTGGCGGAGCTGCGGGGTGGCTGGCTCGCGGCCCTCGGCGACCGGCCACGCCGGATCGTCTTCGCCGACGGCGCCGACCCGCGCGTGCTGCGGGCGGCCGAGCGGCTGGCCGGCTCGGCCGTGACGCCGCTACTGCTGGGGAGGACGGAAGAGGTGGTGGCGTCGGCCGCCGAAGCCGCTGTCCCGCTCGATCGCCTGCATGTCCTCGACACCGGCGAACTCGTCCGGGACGGCGCGTACGGCGACGTGATCGCGGCCGCCGTCCATGGACGGCCGGACGCTGCCGACTGTCTCACGGACGAGCTGTACCTCGCGACGGCCGCGGTGCGGCTGGGTGACGCGGCCGGCGCCGTCGTCGGCAGCGCGCGACCGACCGCTGACGCCGTTCGTGCGGCGTTGCGTACGATCGGCCTCGCCGATGGTGTGCACACGCTGTCGAGCAGCTTCCTGATGGTGCTGCCGGACGGCCGTACCTTCGGATTCGGCGACTGCGCCGTCGTGCCCGAGCCGGATGCCGAGCAGCTCGCTGACATAGCCCGGGCGACCAGCATCACCTTCGAGACCCTGACCCGCCGGCGCGCGGTCGTGGCGATGCTGTCGTTCAGCACCATGGGCAGCGCACGGCACCCGTCCGTCGACCGGGTGCGGGCTGCGACGGCGATGCTGCGCGCTCGCGAGCCGGGCCTAGACGTGGACGGCGAGCTGCAGTTCGACGCCGCCGTCATCGAGTCGATTGCGCGGTCGAAGGCGCGTGACTCCACGGTCGCGGGACACGCCAACGTCCTCGTGTTCCCCAACCTCGACGCCGGCAACATCGGTTACAAGATCACCGAACGGCTCGCCGGTGCGGTGGCGCTCGGGCCGATCCTGCAGGGTCTTGCGGCGCCCGTGAACGACCTGTCCCGCGGCTGCAGCGCCGAGGACGTCGAGACGGTCGGGCTGATCACCGCGATGCAGGCGACCAGCGCGCACGCCACGTCACCTCTCCGTCATGCCGTTCATCCGTCCGCGTGAGACCGACCGCCGTCGCGACGGCCGCGGACGCACGGTGCCGCGGATGGATGTGGGCGACGGCGATGCGAGTCGACTGCCGTCGCAGCCGGCCGGCGATCGGCTCGGCGACGACGCTCATGCGGTCATTCGATCACGGCGGGTCGTGGGCGGTACGCGGCAATGGAAGGACACTAGTTTCGGCCCAAAGACGCGCTTTGGCGTCCCAAACCCTAGTCATCGGGTCGGACCGGTGCGGTATGCCCTAGGCTCGCCACGAGCGGATACGGAGGGGATTCGTGCGATACGGGTTCGCGATCGACCAACGGACGTGCATCGGTTGCCATGCCTGCACCGTCGCGTGCAAGACCGAGCACGACATACCCGTCGGGCAGTTCCGCACCTGGGTGAAGTACGTCGACCGCGGGACGTACCCGACGTCCACGCGCGACTTCGCGGTCATGCGGTGCAACCACTGCACCGACGCCCCGTGCGTGAAGATCTGCCCCACGAACGCGTTGTTCACACGCGAGGACGGCATCGTCGACTTCGACGGTGACTCGTGCATCGGGTGTAAGAGCTGCCAGCAGGCATGTCCGTACGACGCCATCTACATCGACGAGAACACGCACACGGCAGCGAAGTGCAATTTCTGCGCGCATCGCGTCGACGCCGGTCTCGAGCCGGCGTGCGTCGTCGTCTGCCCCACGCATTCGATCTGGGTCGGGGACCTGGACGACCCCGAGAGCGGGATCACCAAGCTGCTCAACGAGAACCATTCGATGGTGCGTGCGCCCGAGCAGCAGACGGGGCCGAACGTGTTCTACCTCGGCGCCGACCGCGCCGTGCTCGAACCGACCGTTGCACCGGCCGACAACGGTTACATCTACTCGACACCCGACGCCCATCGGGCCGAGGTCGCCGCGGACCTGCCGAAGCCCCAACGGGAAGAGGCGCACACGACGCTGAACACGCCGCACCCGCGGCCCTGGGGGTGGCGCGTCACCACGTACCTCTGGACGAAGTCGGTCGGTGCCGGCGCGATGATGCTGGCGGTCGTCGCGCACCTGCTGGGCATCCGGCTCGGCGGGCTCGGCGACGTCGTCGCACCCGTCCTCGGCCTCGCCGGCGTCGCCATCACCGGTGCGCTGCTCGTATGGGACCTCAAGCGCCCGGAACGGTTCCCGTACATATTCCTCAGGCCGAACCCGCGGTCGTGGCTGTTCTGGGGCTCGGTCGTGCTCGCGGTCGCCGCGGTGCTGTTCGCCGTCTGGGTCGGCCTGACGATCCTGGACGCGGTAGGCGTGTCCGGCGTCGGCACCGCGCGAACGTGGCTCGCCCTCCCGACGTTCGTGGCCGCCGCGATGACCGCGGGCTACACCGGATTCCTGTTCGGCCAGGCCGAGGGGCGCGACCTGTGGCAGTCGCCGCTGCTGTTCTGGCACCTGCTCGTGCAGGCGTTCGCCGCGGGCGGCGGCGTGCTCGTCGTCGCGGCGAACGAGTTCGCGCTGGACGCCGACGCGCGGACGTTGCTCGTCCGGGTGTTCGTGCTCGCCACGCTGGGGCACGTGCTGATGGTGCTGCTCGAGCACTACGGCCGGCATCCCACGGTGAACGCCGCCACCGCCGCGCACATGGTCGTCCGCGGCCGGTACGCGCGGCTGTTCTGGCTCGGTGTCGCCGCTGCCGTCGTCGCCGTCGTGCTCGGTCTCGTCGGCTGGTCGGGCGCGCTCGTCGTCCCGCTGCTCGGCGGTCTGGTCGCCCAGTTCGCGCTGCTGGCGTACGAGAGCGTGTTCGTCCGCGCCGGCCAAGACGTCCCGCTGTCGTAGGAAGGCGAAGGTATGTCGGAGCTGCTGCCCGGTGCGCGCA
>JAFMQP010000281.1 GCA_017354575.1 Acidothermales bacterium
CGATCAGGTGGAGAAACAACACCCGGAGTGGTTCAAGGACCTGCCGCCTCTTCCCAAGACTTGTTGAACGTGCAGCCGGCTCGCCGAGGAGTCTGACCGTGGCGCGGAAGTCGACCACCACTGTGGGGAAGGACACGAGCCGTGCCGACAAGGCGGGGCAACGGCAGGGTGCCCGCATCCTGGTAGACGGGCTGTCCCACAAGTTCGTCGACCAGCAGACCGGGGAGGTCGTCCAAGCGTTGGAACAAGTCGACCTCACCATCGAGTCTGGCGAGTTCCTCACGGTGGTCGGGCCGAGCGGTTGCGGGAAGACGACGCTCCTGAACGCCATCGCGGGCCTGGTGCACCCGACGGGCGGTGAGGTCAGCTCCGACGGGGCGGTCGTGCGCGGGCCCGGGCGGGATCGCGGTGTCGTGTTCCAGGAACTCGCAATCCTGCCCTGGCGGACGGTACGGCGGAACATCGCGCACGGCCTCGAGATCCAGAAGATACCGCGGAAGGAGCGGGAGGAGCGGGTCGGCTACTACGTCGACCTCATGGGACTGTCCGGCTTCGAGAACGCGTACCCGCACCAGCTCTCCGGCGGGATGAAGCAACGTGTCGCAGTCGCACGCACGTGGGCGGCCGACCCCAACGTGATCCTGATGGACGAACCGTTCGCGGCGGTTGACGCTCAGACCAGGATCACGCTGCAGGAGGAGCTGCTGCGGATCTCGACCGTCAGCAACAACACGATCATGTTCATCACGCACAACGTCGACGAGGCTGTGTTCCTCGGTGACCGTGTCGTGGTGATGACCCGCAGACCGGGCAGGATCAAGGCACTGCTCGATTGCCCGATCCCTCGGTCGGAACGGACTGTGGACACGATGGCCCGGCCCGAGTTCGCGGCGTTCACCGAACGGGTCCTGCAGCTCGTGCGGGAGGAGGTCTGATGAACTCGGGCCGCCTGCCTCGCCCGGTGCTGGCGCTGTTGTTCGTCGTGCCCTTCGCCGTCATCATCGGTGTGTGGGTGGTCGTCAAGCACGCGCTGCACGTCTCCGACGACGCGCTCGCCTCACCGGCCGGGGTGTTGGCAGCGGCCAGGGACCTCACCGGTTGGGGCATCCTGCCGTTCGACGTGTCGCGGAGCCTGTACCGTCTCGCCATCGGATCGGTGCTCGCGGCAGCGATCGGCATACCGATCGGCCTGTTGCTCGGGACGAGTAGGACGTGCGTGGCGATGTTCGCGCCGTTCCTCCGGTTCTTCCAGTCGGTGTCGGGTATCGCGATCCTGCCGTTGCTGATCGTCTGGTTCGGTTTCACCGAGAAGACGATCCAGATCGTCATCCTCTACACAGCGCTCGTGCCGGTCATCTTCAACACCATGACCGGTGTACGGACCATCCCGCCCGTCTATAGCGACGCGCTTGCGACACTCGGCGGTGGGCGCCTGCACGTGATCCGAAGCGTGTACCTGCCCGGCGCGCTCGCGAGCATCGTGGTCGGTCTCCGGCTCGGCATCGGTTACGGTTGGCGCGCCCTGATCGCCGGCGAGATGCTGGTCGGCGCCGGTGGGCTCGGTTTCATGATCTTCGACGCCCGGCGGTTCCATGACCTCGGGCAGATCATCGCCGGAATGGTCATCCTCGGCGCGCTCTATCTGGTGATCGACCGCCTCGTCCTCGCGCCGATCGAGGCGGCGACGATCGCACGGTGGGGTCTGGAGCGAACATGAGAGGCGGCGAGCTCCAGACGTCACCCGCGACGGCTGCGCCGGTACGGCGCAGGGTCGGGCCCGGTTCGTCCCGGCTGCTTCCCCTTGTTCCGTTCGTCGGCCTGATCGTGGTGTGGGCAGTCGCATGGGCGGTGGTGCGACCCAAGCTGGCGACGATGCCAAGCATCGGACAGGTCGCGCACACCACTCAGCACCTGTGGTCGACCGGCGAGCTCTGGCGTGACATCGGGGCGAGCCTGTACCGGTGGGGCCTCGGGTTCGTTGTCGGCGCGATATCGGGCGTCGCGCTGGGCATTGTCGCAGGACTCAACCGGATCGTCGCGCGGATGCTCGAGCCCGTGATGACGTTCTTCACGGCGATGTCGGGCATCGTCTGGTTGCCGTTGGCGATCGTCTGGTTCGGACTCGGGACGACGACGGTCACATTCGTCATCTGGAACTCGGTGTTCTTCCTCGTGTTCGCCAACACGATGCTCGGCGTGCGGTCCGCGCCGCGGCTGCTGGACGATGCGGCACGCACCCTGGGTGCCGGACGCGCGCATATCGTCTTCCACGTCATCGTCCCCGGATCGTTGCCGCACATCCTGACCGGCCTGCGATCCGCGGTCGGGTTCGGCTGGCGCGCACTGATCGCCGCCGAGATCATCGGTGCCTCGACAGGACTCGGGGCGATGATCTACCAATCCAAGGAATTCCTGCGTTCCGACATCATCGTGACCGGCGTCATCTTCATCGCCGCGATCGGTTTCGTCCTGGACACGTTCATCCTGGCCCCCATCGAGCGCAGCACCGTCGAGCGCTGGGGTCTCGTATCCACGGGACGGGCGCGATAGCGATGGCACGGGTACTCGTCCGGTTCCTCATCGGTGTCGTCGTCATCCTGGGGCTGGTGTTCGGGCCGGGGTTATACGGGTCGGCGACCGCGGGCGCGCGGCTGTCTCCGGCACTCGAGAACTCGCCAGGCCCCGTCAACGTGACCGTCATCCTGCCCTTCAAGCCGCAGTTGTTCCATCAGCAGCAACTCGAGGCATACGGCGTGTTCGCGGGAACGAACGGCAATCGGGTGAACGTGCTGAACGTCAGCCAGGACGGGCTGCACGCGATGGCGGCCAAGTACTGGGTCAAGCAGATCGTTCCGTTCAAGCCGGCCTGACCGTGAGCGGGGAGTACGCGACAGTGCCAGGATCAAAAGCGATCGGTATCGCCGTCATCGGTTGCGGCACCATCGGCCGGATCCGTGCCGTCCTTGCCAAGCAGCACGCGGCCGTCGGTTGGTTGGGGCTGTGCGACCGCGACGAGAACATCGGCCGACGACTGGCCACCGATGTCGCGGCCGACATGTTCACCACCGACGTCGCGCAACTGGTGGCCCGACCGGAGGTCGATGCGGTCATCGTCGCCACTGACGAGAACGAGCACGAACGACCGGCTGTCCTCGCCGCGTCCGCCGGTCACGCGCTCTTCGTGGAGAAGCCGCTCGCCACGACCGCGGCGGCGTCCCGTCGCGTGCTCGACGCGATCGAGGCCGCCGAGGTGGACGCCGTCGTCGGATACACCCAACGGTTCCGGCGGCGCTTCCTCGCCGCGAAAGCCAGGCTCGAAGGGGGCGCCGTGGGCGAGGTGACCACGGTCGTCACTCGCGCGTTCATGAACCGGATGGTCCCGCTGGCGACCCTGCGCCGTACCGAGCTGCGTACGACGCTCACGCCCATGGTGGTCTCCGGCACACACTCGGTCGATCTGTGCCTCTGGCTCATGGGCGACAAGACGCCCGAGCGCGTCTATGCGCGGTCGGTGGATCGGGTGCTCGGCGTACACGGCACGAAGGACGCCACGCTCGGCGTGGTGACGATGGCCGACGGGACGTTGTGGAGCATGAACATCAGCTGGGCATTGCCGACCGTCTGGCCCGGTTCGGTGTACGGGCTCGAGGTCGGCATCGTCGGCACCTCGGGCGTCATCGATATCGAGGACACCCATCGCGATCTCGTCCTGGCGTCCGAGTTCCCACAAGGTGGGGGCTACGAACCGGAAGGGTTCGCGCCGGACGCCATGCGGCACGTCGACTTCCTGACCAGCTACCCGCCTGGTGACGAGTACGCGGGCCAGTTCTGGGGTCCGATGCGGGAGGAGACGAACGCGTGGTTCGCGCGCGTCGTGTCCGGCCTCGCCACCCCGCACGCCACCGCAGTGGACGCTCATCGTGCGCTGCTCGTGTGCCTCGGCATGGACGAGGCGGCGACACGTGGCGAGGAGATCAAGCTGCAGGCATGAGGTGAGGGACATGCGAACGATCGACGTCGGCATCATCGGTACCGGCTGGTGTGGTGGGATCCGCGCGGAAGTCTGCGCGGCCAGCCCGCTCGTCGACCGGCTGCATCTGGCCGAGATACGACCAGACCGGCTCGCCGAAGTGGGCGACCAGACGGATGCGAAGCTGCTCACCGACGATTATCACGAGATCATCGCCGACGATTCGGTCGATGCGGTACTCATCAGCGCCACGCCGGAGACCACGCACTATCCGATGGCGCGCGACAGCCTGCACGCGGGGAAGCACGTCCTGCTGGAGAAACCGCTCGCGCTCACGCTGGACGAGGCCGACGAGCTCGTCCACCTCGCCGAGAGCAACGGTCTGAAGCTCGCCGTCGGCTACTCGCAGCGGTTCAACCCGAAGCAGGCGTATGTCAAGCAGTGCGTCGACGACGGCGTCATCGGCAGTCCGGTGAGTGCGCTCGTCAGCCGGCACATCACGCGCAGTCTCGGCAACAAGATCGGGGGCCGGATCAAACTGTCGCCCGCTGCGATGGAGGCTACGCACGATATCGACTTCCTGCTCTGGTGCCTGCGGCCGGCCCGTCCTGCCGTGGTGTACGCGCAGTCGGTCTACCGGGTGATGCAAGACGTGCACGGCACGCCGGACTGCACCTGGATCACGATCACGATGGACGACGGCGTCGTGCTCGTCGTCGGCGCCGGGTGGATACTGCCACCCGGCCATCCGAACTTCTCCACGACGACCATCGAGATGGTCGGGTCCGACGGCGCTCTGCTCGTCGACGACAGTCATCGTGACGTCGTGCTCAACCGGATCGACGGCGGCGTCACGTTCCCGATGTCGACGATGCCGGGCGAGAGGGTGGGTCACGTGTACGCCGGTCCGATGGCCGCGGAGACCGTCCACTTCCTCGAAGCGGTCGCATATGACCGTCCGGTGCTCGCCACCGCCGCGCAGGCGCGTGCGGTGATGGAGGTCTATCTCGCTGCCGACGAGTCCGCGGAAACCGGCCGCCCGGTGCGGCTGCTCCCGCCGTAGGCGATGCCGCTCAGGGCAGGGTGCATATGGCGACGACGCCCTCGCTCCCGTCCACCGCGGCGAGCGGCCGCGCGCCGGCGGTGTCGAGTGCTCGTTCGGCGGCTGCACACCCGACGACCGCCGGTACGTTCAACGACCTGGCGACCTCGGCCAGATGTGCCGCCTGGCTGCCGCCGAATGTGACCAGAGCCGACGCCTCCCACAACAGCGGAGCAAGGTGGGGAAGGGGACGCGGAGCGACAAGGACGGCGCGTGGAGGGAACGGCGCGGTCGGTGCACCTTCGCGTACGTGCACCACGGGCCCGGCGCCGACGCCCGCGGACGCGGCCTCGCCTGTCACTCGCGACCCGCAGCTCATGACGGTCGTGTAGCAGAACGCCTCCCACCGCAGGGCAGCACGACGGCGG
>JAFMQP010000282.1 GCA_017354575.1 Acidothermales bacterium
GACGGTGACTGGGCGGCCGAGCTGCTCTCGGTGACCGAGGCGGGGACGTTCGAGCACGGCACGTCCACCTTGCAGCTGCGTGCCGACCCGGACGACGGCGAGCGTTGGGCCGAGGTGCGCCGGCGGCTGCTGGCCGCCCGCACCGAGCGCGCGCAGCCGGGCCGAGACGACAAGGTGGTGGCGTCGTGGAACGGGCTCGCCGTGGCCGCGCTGGCCGAGGCGGGCGCGCTGCTCGGCGAGCCGGCGTACGTCGCCGCCGCGCGGGACGCCGTCGAGCTGCTGCGCCGCGTGCACCTCCGCGACGGCCGGCTGCTGCGTACGTCTCGCGACGGTGTGACGGGCGCCCACGCCGCCGTGCTCGACGACCACGGCAACCTGGCCGAGGGCCTGCTCGCGCTCTACGCGGTCACCGGCGACGCGTCGTACGTCGAGTTCGCCCGCGACCTGCTCGACGCGGTGCTGGACCGGTTCGCCAGGGTCGGCGGCGGGTTCTACGACACCGCCGCCGACGGCGAGGCGCTGGTCGTCCGCCCGCGCGACCCGACCGACGGGGCGACGCCGTCCGGCACGTCGGCGGCGGCCGGCGCACTGCTCGGCTACGCGGCGCTGACCGGCTCGTCCCGGCACCGCGACGCCGCCGCCGCGGCGCTTCGCCTGTACGGCCAGCTCGCCTCCCGCGCGCCGCGGTTCGCCGGTTGGGGTCTCGCGGTGGCGGAGGCGCTGGTCGACGGCCCGGTCGAGGTCGCCGTGGTCGGCGCGCCGGACGACCCACGGCGAGCCGGACTGCACGAGGTGGCCGTCCGCGCGAACCGGCCGGGCGCGGTGGTCGCGGTGGGCGCGCCCGGCGACGACGGCGTACCGCTGCTCGACGGGCGCGGGCTGGTCGACGGCCGTCCGGCCGCGTACGTCTGCCGCGGCTTCGTCTGCGAGCGCCCGGTGACCGAGCCGGAGGAGCTGGCGGCCACGCTTGCCGCAACGGTGTAACGGTGTAATCATCGTCCCATGAACGCGTACGAGAACGAGGCGGAGCGGCTGCGCGGCTGGTTCGCCGGACGACTACCCGAGGACTGGTTCACGGAGACGCCGCAGATCGTCGTCGACCGCGACGAGGTCACCGTGGTCGGCACCCTCGCCGCCCCGCGGGTCGGCGACGACGCCACCGACGCCGAGCGCGCGGCGGCGGAGGAGGGCCGGATCAAGCAGTTCCGCGAGAGCACGCGCGACCAGCGCATCCGGATCGCCCGCGAGCTCGAGCACCGGTCGGAGCGCAAGGTCGCCTGGGGCGCCCGGTGCGGCGGCACGGAGCGGCTGTTCACACGGCTGTCGAGCCCGGTGATGACCCGGTTGCGGCAGCCCGAGCGGCAGGTGCTCGACACGCTCGTCGACGCGGGTGTCGCCCGGTCGCGGTCGGACGCGCTCGCATGGTGCGTCGCGCTCGTCGGCAGGCACGCGGACAGCTGGCTCGCGGAGCTGCGTGACGCCATGCAGCACGTCGAGAAGGTCCGCGACAAGGACCCGGTCGGCGGCGCCGGCCAGCAGGCGTGACCGGGCGCGGCTGCTTACTTTTCCTTGGCACCCACGCTCCACGCCGTTGACGCGTCTGCCACTATGTCCCCGACTTTGAACCGGGGAGACATCGTGATCAAGGACGCACTCAAACCGCTGCGCGAGCCCGTCGCGTGGATCCTGCTGGCAGCCGTGGCGCTGTTCTTCTTCAGTGGTCTGTGGGACCTGTTCAACAAGGCGAACGCGGTCGAGGGGGCGAACTGGTTCCTCTACAACGCGTACTTCGACGTCAGCGACTTCGCCAACCTGACGGTGCCGGCCGTCCTGGTCGCCGGCATGCTGCTCGTCACGGTCCTCCCGGACCGGACGAAGGTGGCCAGGCCCGTCGTCCTCATCGCCATGATCGAGTCCGCTGTGATGGTGCTGTTCGGCATCATGACGCTGATCCTCGGCCTGTTCTACGGGAGCACGAGGTTCTCCAGCGTGGGCGTCGGCGACAAGGGCCAGCACGTCCTCTACTACCTGCCGATGCTCGCGCTCACCGTCATCCCGCTGCTGGTCGGCCTCGTCATGTTCCGCACCGCCGAGCTGTCCCCGCCTCGGGCGCAGCAGCCGCCGGGACCGCCCGCGCAGGCAGGCTTCTACCAGCAACCGCAGCAGCAGCCGTACCCGGGTGCGCCGTACGGCGGCTGGCAGGGTGGGACGCCGCAGCCGCAACCCCAGCAGCCGCCGCCGCACACGTACGGGCAGGGCTGGTCCTGACCCGCCTCCGCGCGAAGGCGTGAGCGAGGTCACGGCCATCTCGGCCAGTGAGACGTTGGCCGTGGACGGGGTGTGGCGTAGCATCCCCTCATCCCACCGTTGAGCGGACCGGTCGCGGCATGCCGCTCTTTCGTGCTTTCCCGGTTTCCGCGACCGCGGAGGAGATCATGACCGACATCGCCGGGCTCGACCACGCTCCGACCAGGCACCGCGGCCTGATCGACTGGGTGCGGGAGGTAGCCGAGCTCGCCACCCCTGACCAGATCGTCTGGTGCGACGGGTCGCAGGAGGAATGGGACCGGCTCACCGCCGAACTCGTCCGCAGCGGGACGCTGGTGCCGCTGGCCGAGGACAAGCGCCCGGGCAGTTTCCTCGCGAGGTCCGAGCCGAGCGACGTCGCCCGGGTCGAGTCCCGCACGTTCATCTGCTCCGAGAAGGCCGAGGACGCGGGCCCGACGAACAACTGGATCGACCCGCAGGAGATGCGGTCGACGTTCAAGGAGCTGTTCGCCGGCTGCATGCGCGGCCGCACCATGTACGTCGTCCCGTTCTGCATGGGGCCGCTGGGCTCGCGGCTGTCCGCGCTCGGCGTCGAGATCACCGACTCGGCGTACGTCGCCGTGTCGATGCGCATCATGACCCGGATGGGCCGCGCGGTCCTGGAGGAGCTCGGCGACGACGGCTTCTTCGTCCGCGCCGTCCACTCCGTCGGCGCGCCGCTCGAACCTGGACAGGCGGACGTCCCCTGGCCGTGCAACGACACCAAGTACATCTCGCACTTCCCCGAGACGCGTGAGATCTGGTCGTACGGCTCGGGCTACGGCGGCAACGCGCTGCTCGGCAAGAAGTGCTACGCCCTGCGCATCGCGAGCGTGATGGCGCGCGACGAGGGCTGGCTCGCCGAGCACATGCTCATCCTCAAGGTGACGCCGCCGACCGGCGAGCCCCGCTACATCACGGCGGCGTTCCCGTCCGCCTGCGGCAAGACCAACCTCGCCATGCTGGTGCCGACGATTCCCGGCTGGAAGGTCGAGACGGTGGGCGACGACATCGCGTGGCTGCGGTTCGGCGACGACGGGCGGCTGTACGCCATCAACCCGGAGTACGGCTTCTTCGGCGTCGCGCCCGGTACCAGCGAGCGCACCAACCCCAACGCGGTGGCGACGCTCACCCGCGACGTCGTCTTCACCAACGTCGCGCTCACCGACGACGGCGACGTGTGGTGGGAGGGCCTGACCAAGCAGCCGCCGGCGCACCTGGTCGACTGGAAGGGCAGGGACTGGACGCCCGACAGCGACGAGCCGGCCGCGCACCCGAACTCCCGGTTCACCGTCGCCGCGGGGCAGTGCCCGAGCATCGCGCCGGAGTGGGAGGACCCCGCCGGCGTGCCGATCTCGGCGATGCTGTTCGGCGGCCGCCGGGCGAGCACCGTGCCGCTGGTCACGGAGGCGTTCTCGTGGCAGCACGGTGTGTTCCTCGGCGCGAACGTCGGCTCCGAGCGCACCGCGGCCGCGGAGGGCACCGCGGGCGAGCTGCGGCACGACCCGTTCGCGATGCTGCCGTTCTGCGGCTACAACATGGGCGACTACTTCGCGCACTGGCTGAAGCTGGGCCGGCAGGCCGATCAGGAGAAGCTGCCGCGGATCTTCTTCGTGAACTGGTTCAGGAAGGGCGCGGACGGGAAGTTCCTGTGGCCGGGCTTCGGCGAGAACAGCCGGGTCATCGAGTGGATCGTCGACCGCGTCGACGGCCGCGCGGACGCCCGTGACACCGCGATCGGGCGGCTGCCGACGACCGAGTCGCTCGACGTGTCGGGGCTCGACCTCGACGACGCCGCGCTGGCGGAACTGCTCGACGTCGACCGCGAGGCCTGGCGGGTCGAGGCCGCGAAGATCCCGGACCACTTCGCGACGTTCGGCGACCACCTGCCGCCCGAGCTGACCGCCGAGTACGAGGCGCTGGTCAACCGGCTGCAGAGCTGACACGTCTCCCTGTGGGATCGCTTGGAACGGTCCCCGTTGCGTTGGGAGCCGGACCGCCGCCCGGGTAACCTGCCCTTGGGTGGCGTCCCTGGGAGATGACGATGCGGCTGAGCGACCTCGTCTACGGCCTGTACGAGCGGCGGCTGGAACGCCAGCTCACACCCGAGAGGGTGCCGAGGCACATCGGCGTCATCATCGACGGCAACCGCCGCTGGGCGCGCTCGTACGGCCGTTCCTCCGGCTTCGGCCACCGCAAGGGCGCCGACAAGATCGAGGACCTGCTCGACTGGTGCGAGGAGGTCGGCGTCGAGGTCGTCACGGTCTGGCTGCTCTCGACGGAGAACGTCGGGCGGCGTTCGCCTGAGGAGCTCGAGACGCTGTTCGGCATCGTCGAGGACGTGGTCGGCTCGATCGCGCGGGTCGGGAAGTGGCGGGTGCACCCCATGGGGGCGCTGGACCTGCTGCCCGACTCCACCGCGACGCTGCTGAAGGAGCTCGGGGACCAGACGCGCGACATCAAGGGGCTCACCGTCAACGCCGCCATCGGCTACGGCGGGCGGCGTGAGATCGCCGACGCCGTCCGCTCGCTGCTGCACGAGCACGCGAGCAGGGGTACGACGATCGAGGAGCTGGCCGAGGTGCTCGACGCCGAGCACATCGCCGAGCACCTGTACACGAAGGGTCAGCCCGACCCCGACCTGGTGATCCGGACGTCGGGGGAGCAGCGGCTCGGCGGGTTCCTGCTCTGGCAGAGCGTCTACAGCGAGTTCTACTTCTACGAGGGCTACTGGCCCGCGTTCCGCAAGGTCGACTTCCTCCGCGCCCTGCGCGCGTTCGCCCAGCGGGAGCGCCGTTTCGGCAAGTAGCCACGCCACGACCTGGTTGATCATGTTCTCATGATCAACCAGGGCTTCACACGGCGAGCAGGGCGTGGGAACCAACGGCCGATCATGTTCTCATGATCATTTGGGGACGGGCAGGTCGACGCGGGGGCACGGCGGAGCAAGATCGTCACGGAGCGCCGTCACGGCTCGCGGGGACGGGCGTGTCGGGTGCCCGGCGCCGGTCGCAACCGGTAGTTTCAATGCGGCGGCGGGCGTCCCGTCCGCCGCTCGGGAGGCTCACACCTTTGCTCAGAGCACGCGCGCAGGGGGAAGGGCCGGTACCCGGCCCATGGG
>JAFMQP010000283.1 GCA_017354575.1 Acidothermales bacterium
GGCGTCCGCTCGGCCGACGCCGGCACGAACGCGGAGGCCGACGTGCGCGCCCTCGCCCGCCTCGCCGGGGAGCTGCTCGGCCCGGCACCGCCGCGGGCCGTGGCCCACGTGCTGCGGGATGCCGGCGCCGGACGCCACACCGCCACGTCCTTCGCCGGCGCCCTGCTCGACGCGTGCCGGCCGGAACCGGTCCGCGTACCCGGTGTGCTACCGGCCGGGGCACTGCGTCCGCCGGTCGTCGTGCCCACACCCGGCCGCACGCCGCACGCCCTGCCGCCGCGACACCGTCGGGTACTCCACACCGTCCGCGACCGGCTGCGGCGCGAACGGCTGCCGCGCGCCCGCGTCGTCGTTGTCGCTACCTCCGTCGTCGCTCCGTTGCTCTTGCTCGGCTGCGTGGCGCTGTGGGTGGGGTCGCGGCCGGCCGACCCGGCACGGCCGGTGTCCACCGACGTCGCCGGGTCGCGGACGCCGGCTAGCCCGTCGCCGCCGGCCGTCCGCACCCCGACACCGTCCGCGTGGCGCGTGCGGTTGGGCGAGCTCGACCGCACGCGTGCGTCGGCCTACGCGCGCGGCGATCCGGCCGCACTCCGCCGGGTGTACGTCGCCGGGTCCCGTGCGCTGGCCACCGACACCGCCACGCTCCGCCGCTATGTGGCCGACGGCGTCCGTGTCCGCGACGTGCGACTCGAGGTGTCCACCGTGAGCCTCGTCCGGCGCTCGGCGCGGACGGCGGTGCTCGCGGTCACCGACCGGCTGGGTGGCTACGACGTGCTGGACGCCGCCGGCCGGGTGGTGCGGCACGAGCCGGGCAGGGGAAAGGTGCGGTGGCGGATCACGCTACGCAACGTGGAGGGGAGGTGGCTGATCGCGGACAGTCGTCGTGCGTGAGCCGACGGGGTCATGATGGCTGGTGATGCCCGCTCACGACTGGCCCAGGTTCGTCCGGGTGCGGCAGCGGTTCGCCGCCGACCGCGTCGCGGACACACGCGCGGCCGCCCGGGAAGGTGCCGCGCGCGTCCTCGCCGAGCACGACCTCGCGCCCGGCGCGCGGGTGGCGATCACGGCCGGCAGCCGGGGAGTCGCGGAGCTGGTCGACCTGTACCGCGGGGTCGCCGACGCCGTCCGGGCCGCCGGCGCCGAGCCGTTCCTGTTCACGGCCATGGGCAGCCACGGTGGCGGCACCGCCGACGGGCAGCGCGCGCTGCTCGCGAGCCTCGGTGTCACCGAGGCGTCGGTCGGGATGCCGCTGTCGTGCTCGTCCGAGGTCGTCCGCATCGGGGAGACGGAGAAGCCGATCGCAGGCCTGCCCGTCTATGTCGCCGCCGAGGCGGCCGACGCCGACGGCGTGTTCGTCGTCAACCGGGTGAAGCCGCACACGTCGTTCCACGGTCCGTACGAGAGCGGCCCGCTGAAGATGCTCGCCGTCGGCATGGGCCGCGCCGACGGCGCGAGCATGGTCCACCGGCTCGGCTGGGCGGCGATGGGGGACGCGATCGCGTCCGTGTCGGCCGTGGTGCGCGACCGGCTGCCCGTGCTCGGGGCGCTCGCCGTCGTCGAGAACGCCTACGAGCAGCCGGCCGTCGTCGAGGGCGTGCCGGAGCCCGCCCTCGACGAGAGGGAGGCCGCGCTGCTCGAGCGGGCGCGGCTGTGGCTGCCGACGTTGCCGGTGGACGAGCTGGACCTCTGCGTCGTACGCGAGATGGGCAAGAACCTGAGCGGCACCGGCATGGACACCAACGTGATCGGCCGGCTGCGCATCCAGGGCATCCCCGAGCCGCCGTCGCCGCGCATCGCGTACCTCGGCGTGCTCGACCTGTCCGAGGCGTCGCACGGCAACGCCACCGGCATCGGCCTCGCCGACTTCGCCACGGCCCGGCTGGTCGCGAAGATCGACGCCGAGGCCACCAACCTCAACTGCCTCACCACCGGCAGCCCGGTCCGGGCCGCCGTGCCGATGACGCTCGCGGACGACCGCGCGCTGTTCGACGCGGTCTGGCAGGCGCTGCGCCCCGAGCGCGGCGCGGACGTGCGCGCAGCCGTCGTCGCGAACACCCTGCACCTCGACGAGCTGTGGCTGTCCGAACGCAGCCGCACCGACGCCGGCGACGCCGTCGAGACCGTCGGCGAGCCGGCCGAGCCGTCGTTCGACGGCGAGGGGAACCTGGTCCTCGCCCAGCGGCGCGGGCGCGAGCCAGGCGACGCGGACTGTTTGCCACGTCCTCAGTAGCCGCGCAGGGCAGCGGCGACGGCCGCCTCGATCGCGGGACAGCGGAACACGAAGCCCGCGTCGAGCAGCCGCCGGGGCAGTACCCGGCGGCTGGCCAGGATCTGGTCGGCGTACTCGCCCAGGGCGAGCCGGAGCGCTGCCGCGGGCGCGGGAAGCACCGCCGGGCGGCGCAGCGCGGCACCGAGCACGTAGGTGAGCTCGGCGTTCGTCACCGGCTCGGGCGCGACGACGTTGACCGGACCCGCGACGTCGTCGCGGCGGAGCAGGAACCTCGCCGCGCGGAGGACGTCGGCGAGAGCGACCCAGGTCCAGTACTGGTCGCCGGCGCCGAGCCGCCCGCCGAGGCCGAGCCGGAACAACGGCAGCATCGCGCCCAGGGCTCCGCCACGCCCGGACAGCACCACGCCGAACCGCAGCAGGCAGACGCGGACCCCGGCGTCCGCCGCCGGACCCGTCGCCGCCTCCCAGTCCTGGCAGAGACCCGACAGGAACGCCGCGCCGGGAGGGCCCGACTCGTCGACCGGCTCGCCGCCCACGTCGGCGTAGTAGTCGACGCCGGACGCGGAGAGCAGCACGCGCGGTGGGTCGGGCAGGCCGGCGAGCGCGCGGGCTAGCACGGTGGTCGAGTCGATCCTGCTGCGCCACATCAGCCGTTTGTACGCGTCGGTCCAGCGGCGGGCGCCGACGCCCGCTCCGGCGAGGTTCACCGCCGCGTCCACCCGGCCGAGCAGCCGCGGGTCGAGCCTCCCGGCCGCGGGGTCCCAGCGCACCTCGTCGTAGGTCAGCGGCTCCCTGCGTACCAGCCGGACGACCTCGTGCCCGTCCGCCTCCAGCACGTCGGTGAGGGCCATGCCGATGAGCCCGCTGGCTCCGGTGACGACGACCCGCATCGGGCTCACTCCGCCGCGACGCCCGGCGCGGGCTAGTCGAGCCCGAGCTCGGACTCGAAGTGCCCTTCCTGGAGCCGGTCCTTGATCGTGACCAGGAACCGCGCGGCGTCCGCGCCGTCGACCAGGCGGTGGTCGTAGGTGAGCGCGAGATACACGATGTGCCGCACCGCGATGGTCTCGCCCAGCTCGGGGTCGTCGATGACGACGGGGCGCTTCACGACCGAGCCCGTGCCGAGGATGCCCATCTGCGGCTGCACGATGATCGGCGTGTCGAACAGCGCGCCGCGGCTGCCGGTGTTGCTCAGCGTGAACGTGCCGCCGCCGAGCTCGTCCGGGGACACCTTGTTGGCGCGGGTGCGCTCGCCGAGGTCGGCGATCTTCCTGGCCAGCCCGGCGAGGTTGAGGTCGCCGGCGTTGTGGACGACCGGTGCGACGAGACCGCGCTCGGTGTCGACGGCGATGCCGAGGTGCTCGACGTCGTAGTACGTCACCTCGTTCTTCTCGCTGTCGATGCTGGCGTTGAGCTTCGGGTGCACCTTCAGTGCCTCGACCGTCGCCTGCGCGAAGAACGGCAGGAACGACAGCTTGACGCCCTCGCGCCGCTGGAAGTCGGCCTTCGCCCGCTCGCGCAGCCGCGCGATCCTCGTGACGTCGACCTCGACCACGGTGGTGAGCTGCGCCGCGACCTGGAGTGACTCCACCATCCGCTTCGCCAGGATCGACCGCAGCCGCGACATCTTCTCGGTGGTGCCGCGTACCCGGTCCGCCTCCTCGGTGGAGACCGCGGGCGCCGACGGCGCGCTCGCCGTCGCTACCGGCTGCGGCCGGGCCGCAGACTCCTGCTGACGCTTCGCGGCGTCCAGGACGTCCTGCTTGCGGATGCGGCCGCCGACGCCGGTGCCCTGCAGAGCCTCGAGGTCGACGCCGTGCTCGGCGGCGAGCTTGCGGACGAGCGGCGTGACGTACGGGCCCTCCGCGGACGGCGGCACGGGCGCGGGCTCGGCACCGGTCGGCTCGGCGCCGCCTGGCTCCACGGCCGCCTCCGGCGCCGGCGTCGCGGCGGGGGGAGGCGTCGGCGTCGGCCGCGGTGACGGCGACGGTGTGGGTGTGGGTGTGGGTGTGGGCGGCTGCGCGGGCGGCGCCTGCTGCGCGGGCGCCTGCTGCTGTGGCGCCTCCTGGGTGGGGGCGCCGACCGAACCGATCGTGGCGAGCTCCGCGCCGACCTGGACGGTCTCGTCCTCGCCGACCTTGATCTGCGTGAGGGTCCCCGACGCCGGGGCCGGGATCTCGGTGTCGACCTTGTCGGTGGACACCTCGAGCAGCGGCTCGTCGGCCTCGACGCGGTCGCCCTCCTGCTTCAGCCAGCGCGTCACCGTGCCCTCGGTCACGCTCTCGCCGAGCTGCGGCATGGTGACCTTCGTGCCGCCGGCACCGTTGCCGGACGCCGGCTGCTGCGGCGGTGCTTGCTGCCGCGTTGCCTCCTGCGGCTGCTCATGCTGGGCCGCCTGCGGCTCCTGCACCTGCTGTTCCTGCGGTGCCGCCTGCTGTTCCTGCGCCCGCGGTTCCGACTGTGCCCGGGCTTCCGGCTGGGGCTGCTCCTGTGCCTGTGGTTCCGGTTCCGGCTGGGCCTGGTCCTGCGGCCCGGCCTGCTCCTCGGCCTGGGCGGGCGCCTCCTGGGCGGGCGCCTCGCCGGCACCGTCGGCGGAGTCGCCGATGGTGGCGAGCTCCGCGCCGACCTGGACGGTCTCGTCCTCGCCGACCTTGATCTGCAGCAGCGTTCCCGCACTCGGCGCGGGGATCTCGGTGTCGACCTTGTCGGTGGACACCTCGAGCAGCGGCTCGTCGGCCTCGACGTGGTCGCCCTCCTGCTTCAGCCAGCGCGTCACCGTGCCTTCGGTCACGCTCTCGCCGAGCTGCGGCATCGTGACGGAGACCGTCATGGGCCGTTCCTTCCCTGGTTGCGCCTGTAACGCCGTCGTGTTGGTGCCTGGGTCAGCCGTGGACGTGCAGCGGTTTGCCGGCGAGCGCGAGGTGCGCCTCGCCGATCGCCTCGGACTGCGTGGGGTGCGGGTGGATCAGCTGCGCGACGTCGCTCGGCTGCGCCTCCCAGTTGTAGATGAGCTGCGCCTCCGCGGAGAGCTCGCCGATCCGCTCGCCCACCATGTGGACGCCGACCACGGGGCCGTCCTTCTGCTGCACCACCTTCACCGCGCCGCTCGTCTTGAGGATCTGGCTGCGGCCGTTGCCCGCGAGGTTGTAGTCGAACGTCGCGACG
>JAFMQP010000056.1 GCA_017354575.1 Acidothermales bacterium
GACCTCGTCGACGAACGCTGGCCCGGCGACGTCCTGGACGCACTCGGCGTGCCGGCGGACGTGCTGCCCGAGGTCGTGCGTCCGGGCACCGCGCTCGGCACGGTGTCCGCGGCCGCCGCGACCGAGACGGGCCTGCCCGAGGGCGCGGCGGTCGTCGCCGGCATGACCGACGGGTGCGCGGCGCAGCTCGGCGCGGGCGCGCTGCGGACGGGCGCGTGGAACAGTGTGCTCGGCACGACGCTCGTGCTGAAGGGCGTCACCGACGAGCTGCTCGCCGACCCGTCCGGCGTCGTCTACTCGCACCGGTCCCCCGACGGCGGCTGGCTGCCAGGCGGTGCGTCGAGCACCGGCGCCGGCGCCCTCGACCGGATGTTCCCCGGCCGCGACCTCGCCGCGCTCGACGCCGCGGCCGCCACTCGCGAGCCGGCGGGCGTCGTCACGTACCCGCTGGTGTCACGCGGCGAGCGGTTCCCCTTCGTGGCGCCGGACGCCGAGGCGTTCCTGCTCGGAGACCCGGTGGACGAGGCCGACAGGTACGCCGCCGTGCTGCAGGGCGTCGCGTTCGTCGAGCGGCTCTGCTTCGACCACCTCGACCTGCTGGGCGCGCCGGTCGGCGGTCCGCTCAGCCTCACCGGGGGGGCGACGCGCAGCCGGTACTGGTGCCGGCTGCGGGCGGACGTGCTCGGCCGGCCGGTGCTGCTGCCCGACAACGCCGAGCCCGCGCTCGGCATGGCCGTGCTGGCGGCCTCCGGCGGCGGCGTGGCCGAGACGGCCGGCCGGATGGTCCGGGTGAGGGAGACGATCGACCCGCGTCCGGACGGCTTCGCCAGGTTCGCGGCCGGCTACCTGCGGCTCGTCGACGAGCTCGCCGACCGCGGCTGGCTCGAGCGCGCGGTGGCCGTGCACGCACACGAGCGCGCGGAGGTGCGGGTGTGACCGACATCGGCTGGGGACCCCCATTGTCGTCCCGACGACAGGTGGGGTCCCCACGTGTCGCCATCGCCACGATGGGGGTCCCCAGGTGACGGAACTGGTCCTGGTGCGGCACGGCGAGACCGTGTGGCACGCCGAGAACCGGTACGCCGGATCGTCCGACGTACCCCTGAGCGACCTCGGCACGGCCCAGGCGTTGCGCCTCGCCGAGTGGGCGCGCGACGCCGGTCTCACCGCGCTGTGGTGCTCGCCTGCCACCCGGGCCGTCCTGACCGCGGAGCCCGTTGCCGAGACGACCGGGCTCGTCCCGGAGGTCGACCCTAGGTTGCGCGAGCTGGACTTCGGCAAGGGCGAGGGCCGCACGGTCGAGGAGATGGCGCGCGAGTTCCCCTCCGCCCTGGACGCGTTCCGCCGCGATCCCGTCGCCGGCCACCTCCCCGGCGGCGAGCACCCGCAGGCCGCCGTCGACCGTGCCCTCGACTGCTTCCGCGACATCGCGGCCGCCGAGCCGGCGGGCCGGGTGCTGATCGTCGCGCACACGACGCTGCTGCGGCTGGTGTTGTGCCACCTGCTCGGCATCCCGCTCCGCGACTACCGCAGGGTGTTCCCGTACCTGCGCAACACCGGGCTGACCGTCGTCCGCTTCGAGCGCGGCGGTGGAGCACTGCTGGAGTTCAACTCCCCCGTCCCGTCCGCAAAGTGAAGGAGAGCCGTGCCCGTCACCGTCCTCGCCGCGGGCGACCACTTCGTGCTGCCGTCGCTGCTGGCCGACGCCGTCCGCGCCGAGGTGCCCGACGAGCTGGACGTGCGCGAGCTCACGCTGCCGTGGCCGCTCGTGCCGTTCGGCCCGGTCGCGGAGGTCGACGAGGCGTCAGGTGACGAGGACACGATGATCCAGGCGCTCTCCGGCGTGCGCGTGTGCCTCACCGAGATGGGGCCGCTGACCGAGCGGATGCTCGACGCGTGCCCCGACCTCGAGCTGTTCTGCGTCAGCCGCGGCGGGCCGGTGAACGCGAACGTCGCCGCCGCGACCGGACACGGCGTCGCCGTCTCGTACGCACCCGGCCGGAACGCCGCCGCGACCGCCGAGCACACCGTGTCGATGGTCCTCGCGGTCACCCGGCGCGTGCCCGAGCTGCACGGCGAGCTGCGCCGTGGCCACTGGCGCGGCGACCACTACACGTACGACAACAGCGGCATCGAGCTGGAGGGCGCGACGGTCGGGCTGGTCGGCTTCGGCGCGGTCGGCCGCCGCGTCGCGCGCATCGTCCGGGCGTTCGGCGCGCAGGTCGTGGTGCACGACCCGTACGTGCCGGCCGACGCCGTCGCGGGTGCCGCGGAGCCGGTGCCGCTCGACGAGCTGCTCGCCCGGTCGCGCGTCGTGTCGCTGCACAGCAGGCTGACCGACGAGACGCGGCGGATGATCGGGCGCGCGCAGCTCGCGGCCATGGTGCCGGGTTCTGTGCTGGTGAACTGCGCGCGCGGCGGCCTGGTCGACTACGACGCGGTGTGCGACGCGCTCGAGGACGGCCATCTGTTCGGCGCCGGCTTCGACGTGTTCCCCGATGAGCCGATCCCCGCCGGCTCCCGCCTGCTTCGCGCGCCCAACGTGGTCGTCACGCCGCACGTCGCCGGCGCCAGCAGGGAGACCGCCCACAAGGCCGCGCGGATCGTCGCGGGCGAGGTCGGTCGGTTCCTGCGCGGTGAGCCGCTCGCCCACTGTGCCAATCCCGAGGTGCTGGAACGGAGACGAGGCTGACATGACCTCCGAGGCCGCCGAGCGCGTCCTGTCCGGAACGCGGTATGGCGTCCTGTCCACCGCGGACGAGGACGGCCTGCCGTGGGCCACTCCGGTCTGGTTCGCCAGGGACGGCCGGGCCGCGTTCTACTGGGTCTCCGACCCCGACGCCCGGCACTCGCGGAACATCGCGGCGCGTGCCGACGTCGCGCTCGTCGTCTTCGACTCGCAGGTGCCGGTCGGCGAGGCGAGTGCGTTCTACGCCCGCGCACGCGCCGTCCAGGTGCCCGCCGGCGAGGTCGCGGCGGGCATGGCCGTCTTCTCCCGCGAGGCGGACGCACAGGGCATCGGCGCCTGGGACGTCGGCCGCGTCACCGGCGACGCGCGGCTGCGGCTCTACCGCGCGACCGTCACGGACGAGTGGGTGCTCGCCGAGGACGGTGGCCCGGACCGCCGCCTACCGCTCGCGCCCTAGCGCCTGATGACGTCCACGACGGCGCCGAGCCTGTCGACGTCGGGACCGTCGTGCGGCGTCCGGCAGTCGCCGTACGGGTCGAGGTGGAAGGCGCGGATGCCGGCGGCCTCCGCGCCGCGTACGTCGGCGTACGCGTAGTCGCCCACCATGATCGCCCGCTCGGCCGGCACGCCGACGGCGTCCAGGGCGAGCGAGAAGATGCCGGGGTCGGGCTTCTCGACGCCGACCACGTGGGAGTCGATGACCGCGACGACGGGGACGCCGAGGCCCTCGCCGACCTGGCACACACCCGCCTCGCCGAGCTGCTTCTCGACGCGGCCGGCCGCGTTGGAGACGACCGCGAGGGCGACGCCGTGGTCGGCGAGTGCGCGGAGCAGCTCGACGACGCCGGCGGTGGGACTGGTCCACTCGCACGGATTCGCCGCCCACGCCTGCTGTGTCGCCGCGAGCTCCTCGGCGGGAACGCCGCACGCGGACGCCACCGCCTCGCGGTACGCGGACCAGTCGTGCTCTGGATGTGCGTCGAGCGCAGCCATGCCGAGGTAGTGGGCACGGGTCAGCTCGGCGTCGGTGGCGCTGCGTCCGAAGGCGGCGAGCCGCGTCCGCATCGTGTCGTG
The DNA here is from genome assembly GCA_017354575.1 of Acidothermales bacterium. GTDB lineage: Bacteria > Actinomycetota > Actinomycetes > Streptosporangiales > WHST01 > WHST01. Next base: position 3,764 of record JAFMQP010000056.1, read on the forward strand.
ATGCGGCAGCAGCAGCACGCCGCCCGCATCGAGCAGGACGGCGTCGACGGACGCATGCCCCGAGGGCTTTGGCGAGCGGGCCATATGGCGTATCCTCTCAGCGCTCCGGAGCTTTACCTGAAGCGTCGCGGAACTTGACCTGCGAAGGTGGCGTCCGACCCCGCATGCCCGACCAACGTCTCATGGGCGCCGCACTGGCGACGATCGGTCTCCCGCTCACCGTCGGTGGGTTGGGCTGGCTGGCCAGCACCGCCAGGCGGCGTGCCCGCCTCGTCACCGTCACCGCCACCGTCGTCCGTGCCTACCAGGCGTCCCGGTACACCGGCTACGCCGACGGTGAGTTCACGCCGCACCCGGCACACCACGTCGAGGTCGTCTACAACCACCCCGCCGACCACGCGGGCACCCGGGTCCGCCGGCACCGGCTGCTCGTGCACCGCAGGCACCGGCCGACGTCGACGCTGCGGCTGCTCGTCGACCCGACCAGGCCGGAGGCGCGGCCGGTGGCGTACGGGCTCGCCGGGTACGTCCGCCCCGCACGTGTCTCCGCGGTGGCCGGTCCGGTCGCCGCGGCGGGCCTGGGCCTGCTGCTCGTCCGTTGAGGGCTCGCCGGCCACGCCTTCCCACGACGAGCCAGGGCTTCCCACGCCCTGCAGACCATGGGAAGCCCGGGTTGATCATGAGAACATGATCAACCCGGAGCTCGCGGTGGCGGACATGGTCACTCGGGGGGCACGCGGGGCATGACGTAGTAGCGCGAACGCGCCCCGACGTCGCGGCCGTCGGCGTCGGCGCAGCCCTGGATCAGGGCGGGCCGGACGGTGCGTTGGTAAGACAGCTTGGCGTACCCGCCGTCGACCATCCCGAGCCCGTCGAGCAGGTAGCCGGCGTTGACCGCGATGCGCGCGGGCTCGTCGCGCTGGACGGCCGGCAGCCTGGTGCGTCCGCCCATCTCCCCTTCGCCGCTCGCGCTGACGACGACCCCGCCGTCGGCGACGTCGAGGACGACGGCCGCGTACTGGTCGGCGACGAGGGCGATGCGCCGGACGGCGGCGGCGAGGGACTCCCGCTCGACGACGACCTCACCGGCGAACGCCGTCGGCATGCCGCGCAACACGTCCGGGTAGGTGCCGTCGAGCAGCCGGATCGTCGACGCCGCACCGCCGCGGCTCAGGCTGAGCCTGCGCTCCACGCTCGGGGCGAGCCCGACGGTGAGCTCGCCGGAACCGCCGATCCCCTTCACCGCGTCGGCGAGCAGCCGCGCGGGCACGACGGCGCCGGTGCGCTCGACCGGTCCCGCCGACCACGGCAGCTCGTGGCGCGCGATGCGGTAGCGGTCGGTGGTCATCAACGAGACGGCGTCCGGCGCGATCTCGACGGACACGCCTGACAGCAGCGGCACCGACTCGTCCCGCAGCGCGACCCGCGAGACCGCGGCCACTGCGGCCGACAGCGTGGCCGCGTCGATGGTGCCGACGGTCGGTGCCGTGCCGGGGACGTTCGGGTAGTCCTCGATCGGCAGCAGCGGCAGCGTGAACTCGGTCTCGGTGGACTCGATGCGGACGCTCGCGTCCTTGCGCGTGACCGTGACCTCGGCGTCCGGCAGCGCGCGCAGGATCTCGGCGAACACGCGGCCGGGCACCAGCACGTCACCGGGCACGGTGACGTCGGCGGACAGCGTCGCGACGGAGCTCGCCTCGTAGTCGTACCCGGTGACGGTGACGTCGTCGCCGCGAGCGGTCAGCCGCAGGCCGGACAGCACGGGGAGCACGGGCCGCACCGACGCGTGCCGTGCGGCGAAACCCGCCGCCCGCGCCAGCTCCGCCGTCTGCGCGTTGATCCGCATGTCCGCCCTCCGGGTCCGCTCGCGTCCTGCCCGCCAGACGATACGGCCAGGCACCGACACCACCGCAACGGGTTCGCGCGTACCCGCCGCAGCTCGGGCGCGGATGAGGGAGACTTGAAGGTCGCCCCAATACGAGAGGGACCGAGATTTCCCAGCACACGCACGCCGAAGCCGAGACCCCCGACGCCGGGCCGTCGGAGGTCGCTTCGGAGCAGAGATACGTCGACCGGCTGTACCGGCGTCTGGACGATCTGCGGGACTCGTCCGCGGCGGAGCTGCGTTCGGTGCGCGCGACGGGTGCGTCTGGGACGCACGCCGCCCGCACCGAGCGCGACGCACGCGCCGCGATGCTCGAGGACCGCATCGCCCGGTTCGACGCGGTCGAGAGCGGCCTCGTCTTCGGCCGGATCGACCGCACGTACGGCGAGGCGCTCTACGTCGGCCGGATCGGGATGTCGAGCGAGGAGTACGAGCGGCTGCTCGTCGACTGGCGTGCACCGGCCGCGCGACCGTTCTACACGGCCACGCCCGGGTCGGCCGAGGGACTCAGCAGGCGACGTCACCTTCGCGTCCGCGATCGCCGGGTGCTGGGCGTCGACGACGAGGTGTTCGACCTGACCAGGCTGGACGACGCCGACCGGGTGCACCTGTCCGGCGAGGCGGCGCTGCTCGCCGCGCTGACCGAGGGACGCACCGGGCGGATGCGCGACATCGTCGCCACGATCCAGGCCGAGCAGGACCGGATCATCCGCGCCGAGCTGCCCGGCGTGCTCGTCGTGCAGGGCGGACCGGGCACGGGCAAGACCGCGGTCGCGCTGCACCGTGCCGCCTACCTGCTCTACGAGCACCGCGACCGGCTGGCGAGCCGCGGCGTGCTCGTGGTCGGACCCGGTGCGGTCTTCCTCCGCTACATCGAGCAGGTGCTCCCGTCGCTGGGCGAGACCGGCGTCGTTCTCGCGACGATCGCCGAGCTGTACCCGGGCGTCACCGTGACTGCGCACGAGCCCACGCGCGTCGCCGCCGTCAAGGGCGACGCGCGGATGACCCAGGTCGTCGCCGATCTGGTGAAGGCGTTCCAGCGGGTGCCGGACGAGCCCCTCTCGGTCGCGTACGGCCGGCACCGGCTGAGCGTCGACCCGGAGCTCGTCGCCCGGGCGCGCACCAAGGCGCGCCGCAGCCGACGCCCGCACAACCAGGCGCGCGCGATCTTCCAGCGAACGGTCTACGGCACGCTCGCGGTGCGCACGCTGCGGGCGATCGGCGTCGAGCGGCCGAGCCAGGAGGTGCTCACCGACGTGGCGCGCGACCTGCTCGACACCGACAGCCTGGTCACCGAGGTCGACAAGCTGTGGCCGGTCCTCACCCCTGAACGGATGCTGGCCGGGCTGTACGCGTCCGCCGAGCTGCGCGACCAGGTGGCGCGCGGGCTGGGCGTCGACGAACGGGAGCTGCTCGCCCGTCCGCCCGACCACGGCTGGACCGCGGCCGACGTGCCGCTCCTCGACGAGCTCGCCCGGCGGGTCGGGCCGGTGCCGGCGCGCGATCCCGTCGCCGACCGGCGGGCCGAGGAGGAACGCGAGGAGGAACGGTTCGCGGCGGACACCCTCAGCCTGCTCGACCTGCCGATGCCGGTCAGCGCCGCGGCCGTGGCCGACCGGTACAGGGGAACCGGCGAGACGCGTACCACCGCGCAGCGCGCGGCCGAGGACCCCGACTGGACGTTCGGCCACGTGATCGTCGACGAGGCGCAGGAACTGTCGCCGATGGCCTGGCGGATGCTCCAGCGCCGCTGCCCGGCACGGTCGATGACCGTCGTCGGCGACCTCGCCCAGGCGAGCTCGCCGTGGGGGCCCGCGAGCTGGGAGGCCGCGCTGGGCGAGTACGCCCGTGGCCGGCTGCGCGTCGAGGAGCTGACCGTCAACTACCGCACGCCCGCGGAGATCATGGCGGTGGCAGGCGACGTCCTGCACTCGGTCGAACCCGACGCCGTGGTGCCGCGGTCGATCAGGTCGGCGGGCGTCGACCCGTGGTACGCCGAGGTCGAGCCGGACGGGCTGGTCGACGCCCTGGCGAAGGCCGTCACCGACGAGACCTCGGCGAACCCGGACGGCATGGTCGCGGTCGTCGCTCCGCGGGCACTGCGGGCCGCGCTCGACACCGCACTGGCCGACCTCCTCCCGGGCCTCGTCACGCCGAGGCGAACGCAGCTCGACTCCCCCGCCGTCGTACTGGACGTCGTCGAGGCCAAGGGCCTCGAGTTCGACTCGGTCGTGGTGGTCGAGCCGGCGCTGGTCCTGGCCGAGGGCGACCGCGGCGCGCACGACCTGTACGTGGCGCTCAGCCGTGCCACCAAGCGGCTCGGCGTCGTCCACAGCGGCGACCTGCCGGAACCGATGGCCCACTAGGCCGATCGGCCGATCCGGTCCGGCCCCGCGGTCACATAACCTTCCTGCGTGATCGCGAGGGGACGGCGCTGGCGCTGGTCGACTGGAACGTGCTGCGGATCATCGGGTTCGGACCCGGCTCCGCCGCCCGCTCAACCAGGCGCGCGTAAAGGCCGGCGCCGGCGCCGCGTTCGCGGTGTCGGGGCGGGACGTCGACGCCGACGAGCGCGTACCGCGGGTTGTCGTGCATCGGCACCTCCAGGTATCCGGCGCCGACGAGCTCGTCGCCGCCGACGGCCGCGTACGCCTCGCACAGGTGAGCGGCGTCCGGGCCGGACTCGCGGTAGAACACCCGCGTCTCGGCGAGCATCCATATCGGCGGGTCGGTGCGGCCAGCGGACGCGCCCTCCGCGCTCGCGGCGTACCACCGCGCGAACGCCTCGTCGTCGCGCGCGTCGACCCGGATGACCTGCACCGCGCGAGGCTAACCTGTCCGCGACCGCGCCTGCGACGCGTTTTCCCGAGGACCGGAAGGCGGACCGATGCCCGAGAGCTACGAGGTGCGGCCGATCGGTTTCGTCCGGTCCGGCCTCAGGTCCGTCGCGGACGCACCGAACCAGGCGAGGGGAGCACCCGAGGCGGTTCTGGACCTCGACCCGGACTATGCGGACGCGCTGCTCCGCGTCGAGCCGGGACAGGACCTGATCCTGCTGACCTGGCTGCATCTCGCCGACCGCGAGGTGCGGCAGGTCCACCCGACCGGCGATCCCGGCATCCCGCTCACCGGGGTGTTCGGCACCCGCTCCCCCGGCCGGCCCAACCCGATCGGCCTGCACCGGGTACGGGTCACCGAGATCGTCCCGCCGGCGCGCCTTCGTGTGCACGCGCTCGAGGTCGTCGACGGCACTCCGGTCCTGGACCTCAAGGTCGTGCTCGACCCGTCCAGAGACGGTTAGGTGTCGACCTCGCCGTTCCGGCGAGCCTCGCCGCTGTAGTCGGGTGCGTCGCTTGCCGGTGTCCCGGCGGCGTAGGCGGAAACGCCGTGCGTGGCGGGCGAGGACGCTGTACCGTCGGCGGCATGAAGCGCGCCCTCCACACGACGACGCCGGAGTCCGTCCCGGCGCGCTGACCCATGTCCTGCCTGAAGCCCGGGGCGAGTGCCCCCCGGCTTCGGTCTGCGGTCACTCGTCCCACGTCCTGAGGAGACCGCCATGCCCGACCATCACGAGCTCGGCCGCGAGCTCGGGCTGTTCGACACCGACCCGCTGATCGGTGCCGGGCTGCCCTACTGGCTGCCCGCGGGCGCCGTCGTACGCCGCGAGCTCGAGGAGTACATCCGCGCCGTCGAGCGGCGCGCGGGCTACCAGCACGTCTACTCCCCCGTGCTCGGCAAGCGGGAGCTGTACGAGATCTCCGGGCACTGGGCGCACTACCGCGACGACATGTTCCCGCCGATGGACGTCGGCGGTGAGCAGTTCGTGCTGCGGCCGAGCCTCTGCCCGCACCACGCCCTCCTCTACAGGTCACGCGCGCACAGCTACCGCGAGCTGCCGCTGCGGATCGCCGAGCTGGGCGGCCAGTACCGCGCGGAGCGCTCCGGCGTGCTCGGCGGGCTCACCCGCGTCCGCGGGATGCAGCTCGACGACGCGCACGTCTTCTGCACCCAGGACCAGGCCGCGGACGAGGCGCGCCGCGCGCTGGCGATGATCCGGAGCGCGTACGGCGCGCTCGGCGTCGAGCCGCTGCGGTACCGTCTCTCGCTCGCGGGCTCGGGCGGGAAGTACGTGCAGGACGCGCAGATGTGGCAGCGTGCCACCGCGATGCTCGGCGAGGTCATGGCAGCCGAGGGGCTGCCGTACGACGCCGACGAGGGCGAGGCGGCGTTCTACGGCCCGAAGATCGACGTCCAGGTCGCCGACGGCGCGGGCCGGGAGTTCAGCCTCTCCACCATCCAGGTCGACTTCCACCAGCCCGAGCGGTTCGACCTGCGCTACGTCGGCGCGGACGGTGCCAGGCACCGCCCGGTCATGGTGCACCACAGCATCGTCGGCAGCATGGAACGCGCCGTCGGCCTGCTCGTCGACCGGCACGGCGGCGCGCTGCCCGCGTGGCTCGCACCGGTGCAGGTGGTGGCGCTGCCCGTCTCGGCCGACGAGTCACCGGACGCCGGACGGCTCGCCCGCCGGTGCGCCGACGCGGGTCTGCGTGCCGAGGTCGCCTGGCCGGAGCAGGGCAGCCTGGGCGCACGGATCCGCGCCGCGCGGCACGTCCCCTACCAGGCGGTGGTGGGCGCGAAGGAGGCGGTCGACGGCCGCGTCGCGCTGCGGCTGCGGGACGGCCGCAGGCTCGGCCCGTTGCCCGCGGACGAGGTGCTCGCCGGCGTCCGTGCCGCGGTGGACGCGCGCCGCGTCGGCCTCTGGGGCTGAGCGGGGTCAGCGGCCGCGGGGCGCCGCCGGGCCGGGCATGATCTCGTCCAGCTCGGCGAGGTCGTCCGGCGTCGGCTCCCACTGCGCCGCGGCGGCGTTCGCGACGACCTGGGACGGCTTGGTCGCGCCGGCGATGACGGTGGCGACGGCGGGCTGCGCGGCGAGTCCGGCGACCGCGACGGCCGCCATGGTGAGGCGGCGGTCGTCGGCGAACCGTTGCAGCGCCTCGATCCGGTCGAAGTCGGCGCCCTCGAGGACGCCGGCGCGCCCGGCGAGGTTCGTGCCCTCGGGTGCCGGCTCACCGCGCCGGTACTTGCCGGTGAGCAGGCCTCTGGCGAGCGGGAAGTACGGGATCAGCCCGACGCCGAACCGCTCGCACGCGGGCACCAGCTCGCGTTCGACGTCACGCTCCAGCAGGTTGTAGTTCTCCTGTGTGCTCACCATCCGCGCCGCGCCGCCCGCCCGCGCCGTCCAGTCGGCGTCCGCCACCTGCCACGCCGCGAACTGCGACGAGCCGACGTAGCGCACCTTGCCCTCGCGGACGAGCTCGGTGAGGGCGTCGAGTGACTCCTCGACCGGCGTCGCGGGGTCGGGCTCGTGCATCTGGTAGAGGTCGATGTGGTCGGTGCCGAGCCGACGCAGGCTCGCCTCGACGGCGGTGCGGATGTACCGGCGGGAGCCGCGCGCGCCGAAGTCGCGGCCGTTCGTGCCGTGCATGTCCTTGCCGAACTTGGTCGCCAGCACGACGTCGTCACGCCGCCCGGCGAGCGCGGCGCCGAGCAGCTCCTCGCTCGCGCCGGTGCCGTAGATGTCGGCGGTGTCGAAGAACGTGATGCCCGCGTCGTACGCCGCGTCGACCACCTCGCGTACGCCGTCGGCGTCCACCCGTGCGCCGAAGGCGTTGCAGCCGAGCCCGACGGTCGAGACGGTGAGACCCGAGTCGCCGAGGCGCCGGTAGGTCATGTCAGCCATGACCGGTAACCTACCCGTCGCGCCGGTTTGACTAACGGGGCGATACGAGAAACGGTGGTCGTTACGGCCGAGTCGAGCCCGCGGGGTGGTACGCACACGGCTCGCCGGCCGCGTGAGTGTCTGGGCGACCGGATGCGCCGCCACGGTGGCCGCCGGGTCTTTGCACCGCGCGGTTCTCTGACCGACGCAGACACAGGGGTTCCACATCATGCTGGCACTGACCGACAATGCCGTGTCCGTCATCCGTGACCTCGCGGCGACGACGCAGACACCCGACACGACGGGCGTACGGATCGCCGTCGCCCAGGACCAGGAGCAGCTCTCCCTCGCGCTCACCCCGGCGGCGTCCGACGGCGACCAGGTCGTCGAGGACCAGGGCGCGCGCGTCTACCTCGAGCAGGAGGCCGCCTCGATGCTCGCCGACCGGACGCTCGACGCCGCCGTCGAGCAGGACGGCAGCGTGCAGTTCTTCGTGGCCACCAGCCCCCAGGCATAAGCCCGCTCCGGTCGTCGCGCGGGCGTGCCCGTACGCTCGCGCGACGACCGCGCCACGGGACCTCGAGCTCGCCGCGACCCTCGAGCGCTGCTACGACGCGATACCCCGTCGCGGTGGCGCCGACGCGGAGGAGATCGGCCCGCTCACCCTGTTCGTCCAGCGCGAGGCCGGCGGCTTCGCCTTCTACGCGCGGCCGACGCTCGGCAGCCGGGCCATCGACGTCACCCATGTCGACGCCGTCCGGCAGCGGCAGCGCGACCTCTGCGCGCCCGAGTCGTTCGAGTGGCAGGACGAGGTCACGCCCTCGCTCGCGGCGTCGGCACGGGCGAGCGGCCTGCACGTCCACGCGCACCCGTTGCAGGTCCTGGACGGCGCGGTACGCACCGGACGGGTACCGGCCGGCGCCGAGCTGGTACAGCTGCACCCGTCCGATCCGGACGAGCTGATCGTGGGCCGCCGACGCCGTCGCGAACGTGGCGTTCCGGCACGGCGGCACCGCCGGCGGGCACGCGGGCGTCGCGGCACGGCGCGAGGCCGCGAAGGAGGTCTCCCGACAGCGTCAGGCAACGCCGGCGACGGCTCGCCGACGGCATCGCCGGGGCGGTGGCCGCGCGCGTGGACGGCGAGGTCGTCGCGGTCGCGAGCACCCAGGCCGCACTCGGCGTCGCCGAGGTCGTCGGTGTCGCGACGCTGCCCGCGTACCGGCGCCGTGGCCTGGGCGCCGCCGTGACCGCGGCCGTCGTGCGGACGGCGGTGGTCGCGGGCGCCACCACCGTGTTCCTGTCCGCGGGCGACGACGACGTCGCGCGGATGTACGCGGGGCTCGGTTTCGCCCGGGTCGGCACGGCGGTGGTCGCCGAAGCGCCGCCGTCATCTGCGAGTATCACCGGGTGAGCCCGTTCCCGTTCCTGGAGCACGACGGCGTGCTCGCGTTCGCTCACCGCGGTGGCGCGTTCGAGGGCCTGGAGAACTCGATGGCGGCGTTCGAGCACGCGGTGGGCCTCGGCTTCCGCTACCTCGAGACGGACGTGCACGCGACCGCGGACGGCGTCGTCGTTGTGTTCCACGACCACACGCTCGACCGCGTCACGGACATGACCGGCCGGATCGCCGAGCAGCCGTGGTCGGTCGTGTCGCGGGCCCGGATCGGCGGCACCGAGCCGATCCTCAGGCTCGACGAGCTGACCGCGGCGTGGCCGGACGTACGGATCAACGTCGACGTCAAGGAGGACGCCGCGGTCGAGCCGTTCGTCGACACCGTGCGGCGCACCGGCGCCCTCGACCGCATCTGCGTCGCCTCGTTCTCCGACCGCCGGCTGCGCCGCGTCCGGGCCGCGCTGGGTGACCGGCTGTGCACGTCGACGGGGCCGGCGGAGATCGCCCGGCTGCGGCTCGCCGCGTACGGACCCTTGTTGCGGGCGGCGGTGCCGCGGCGGGCCGGCTGCGTGCAGGTGCCGGTGCAGGCGTACGCGCTGCCGATCGTGACGCGCGGCTTCGTCGACACCGCCCACGCGGCCGGCCTGCAGGTGCACGTCTGGACGGTCAACACGAGGACGGAGATGGAGCGACTGCTGGAGATCGGCGTCGACGGCCTCATCAGCGACGAGCTCGACACGCTGCGCACGGTGCTCACCGACCGCGGCACCTGGGTGCCGCACGCCGACCACCCCTGACGGTAGATTCCTGGCCGTGACGGCCACGACGGTCCCGGTGGAGTCGCGCCGCCGGCAGCAGCGTGGCTGGTACTTCTACGACTGGGCGAACTCGGTCTTCCCCACCACCGTGCTGACCGTCTTCCTCGGCCCGTACCTCACCACCGTCACCGAGGCCGCCGGCCGCGACGGGCTCGTCCACCCGCTCGGCATCCCGGTCGCCACCGGGTCGTTCTTCCCGTACGTCGTCTCGCTCGGCACCGTCGTCCAGGTCCTGGTGCTGCCGGTGACGGGCAGCGTCG
>JAFMQP010000284.1 GCA_017354575.1 Acidothermales bacterium
CGATGCGTGGCAACAGCTTGACGACGTCCGGCGCGATCTCGATCTCGTGCAGGTCGATCCCGAACCGCGCCGCGACCTTCCTGGCGTAGACCGCGTCGTCCGGCATCGCCTCCCTGCGCTGGTCCTCCGGCCGGAACGTGATCGTGTAGGCGTCGACACCGGAACCGAGCCGGTTCGCGAGCGCCGTCACGAGGCTCGAGTCGAGGCCGCCGGACAGGAAACTGGACACCGGCACGTCTGCGACGAGGTGTGCCGCGACGGACTGCTCGACGACGGAACGGAGGTCGGCCGGCGGACCCGCGGCGGCCTCGGCGGCGACGTCCGCGATCCGCCAGTACCGCTCGTGCCGCATCGTCCCGTCGGGACGGAACTCGGCCCACGACCCGGGTGCGAGCTTGTGCACATCCCTTACCGCACAACGCTGGTCGGGCACCCAGTAGTAGAGCATCGACGCGACTAGCGCACCCGGGTCGGTGCGCAGCTCCGGCCCCACGGCCGTCATGATCGCCTTGAGCTCGGACGCGAACAGCACGCCGCCGTCGCGGCGCAGGTAGTACAGCGGCTTGATGCCGAGCGGGTCGCGCGCGAGCACGACCGAACCCGAGCGCTCGTCGTACAGGCCGAACGCGAACATGCCGCGGAACCTCGGCAGTGCGCCGGAACCCCAGCGGCGCCAGGCTTCCAGGACCACCTCGGTGTCCGACGTCGTCGTGAACGCGACGCCCGCGCGCACGAGCTCGGCACGCAGCTCGCGGTAGTTGTACAGCTCTCCGTTGTAGGTGAGGACGAGCCCGTCCTTCCGCAACGGCTGGTCGGCGGCGGCGGACAGGTCGATGATGGACAGCCGGCGGTGCGCGAGATGGACGTCCCGGCCGTCCCGCGTCTCGTCGAACATGCCGGTCGCGTCCGGGCCGCGATGCGCCAACCGTTCGCTCATCCGCCAGGCGAGCGCCCGGCCGTCGTGCTGCTGGTAGCACCCCGCGATGCCGCACATCAGGCGTACGCCTCAGCCGTGACGGCCGTCCTGCCGACGAGCCGGTCGTACACGGCGACGTACGCGCGCTCCTGGTGTGGCCACGCGAGCACGCGCTCGACGCGGTCACGGCCGAGGGCAGCCATCCGCGTGCGCCTCGGCTCGTCGTCGGCGAGGTCGACGACCGCCTCGGCGTAGAGCCGCACGTCGTTCGGCCGCACGTACACCGCGGCGTCGCCCGCCGACACGCGCGTCTCCCGGAGGTCGAACGCGACGACCGGGAGGCCGTACGCCATGTACTCCATCGTCTTGTTCATCGTGGACACGTCGTTCAGCGGGTTCTTCGGGTCCGGCGACAGCCCGACGTCCGCGGTCGACATGACCCGGGTCACGACGTCGTCGGGCGCGCGCCCGGTGAACTCGACGTGGTCGCGCAGACCGAGCTCGTCCCGCAACGCCACGACCTCGTCGTACGAGTCGCCGCTGCCGATCAGGGTGAAGCCGATGTCCTTGCGGCCCAGCGTGTGCACGACGTGGTCGGCCGCGCGGACGACGACGTCGACGCCGTCCTGCGGCCCCATGACGCCGATGTACGCGGCGAGGTGACGATGACCGCGCAGGCACGGCTCGTCGGCGTTGCCGCGCTTGAGCTTGTCGGGGTCGGGCCCGGTACGCACCACCGTCACGTCGTCGGGGGACTTGCCGCTGCGCTCGATCGCGATGCGGCGGTACGAGTCGTTGGTCGAGATGACGTGGTCCGCGGTTCGATGCGTGCGGCGTTCCAGCGCGCGGAGCCCGCGGTACGGCAGCGCCGGCCCGTCGGGGAAGCGCGACCGGTACAGCTCGGGGCACAGGTCGTGGTGGTCGAAGACGAACAGGGTGCCGTCCAGCCACCGCAGCAGCAACGCGATCGGCCAGAAGATGTCCGGCGGGTTGCACGCCTGCAGCACCCGGAACCGGCCACCGCGCCGCCGTGCGCGCAGCACGAGCCGGAGGGTGGCGAGGAACGAGTACACGTACTCGACGAAGAAGCCGGCCCTGCCGCCGCCGGGCGCGTAGGGTCGGTACTTGTGCAGCGCCGCGCCGTCGACGACGTGGTATGCGGGGTCGCCCGGTGCCTTCGGGCAAACTACCGTCACGTCGTAGCCCGCCGCCATGAGTGCCTTCGACTCGAGCCAGACCCGGCGGTCGAACGGCACCGGGAGGTTCTGCACGATGATGAGAACGCGCGGCTCTCCCGCCGCGGCGGTGCGCCTCACCATCCGACACCCTCGTAACCGGGCAGCGCCTCGACGGACCCGCCGAGGCGTCCGCTGAGGTCGATGATCCGGGCGGGTGGGTAGTCCGCGAGGGCGCCGACGACCGTGGCGTCCGTCGCGGAGACGAGCGCGAGGTCCGCACCGCGCACCGCGTCCGCCGGACTGTCGACGAACAGCCGCCGCAGGTGCGGCAGCTTCGACTCGACGTGGCGCAGGTTGGCGCCGATCAGCCTGGTGGGGTTGACGACCGCGTCGTAGATGCGCAGGTTGAATCCCTTGCCCACCAGGCGTTCCGCGAGCTCGACACTCGGGCTCTCCCTGAGGTCGTCGGTCGCGGCCTTGAAGCTCAACCCGAGCAGCGCGACCTCGCGGCCGCCCGCCGCGACCACGCGGTCGACGACGTCGTGCACGACCAGCTCGTTGGTCGCCATGGTGCCGGCGAGCAGCGGCAGGTCGGCGCCGTTCATCCGCGCCATGTGCAGCAGCGAACGCAGGTCCTTCGGCAGGCACGACCCGCCGTACGCGAAGCCAGGGCGCAGGTACGTCGGCGCGATGTTCAGCGTCGTGTCGGTGCAGAACAGCTCCATCACCTTGCGCGCGTCCACGCCGTACCGGCGGAAGATCCGGCCCATCTCGTTCGCGAACGACACCTTCGTGGCGTGGAACGCGTTGCAGGCGTACTTCAACGCCTCGGCGCTCCTGACGTCGACGAGCGTGACGCTACGGTCGAGGAAGCGGAACATCCGGGTGACCACACGGCCGACGCGCGGGTCGCCGCTGCCGACGACGACCAACGGCGGGTCGAAGAAGTCCGAGACACCGGAGCCCTCGCGGAGGAACTCGGGACACATCGCCGCGCCGACCGACAGACGCGACGAGGTGGCGTTCGCGAGCACGGGCACGACGACACCGTCGACGGTGCCGGGCGGCACGGTGCTGCGGATCACGACCGAGTGGAACGCCGACGCCGGATGCCGCACCGTCGGCAGGGTCGCCGCGATGTCCGAGACGGCCGCCCTGATGTGCGTGAGGTCGGTGCCGCCGGTGCTCGTCGAGGGTGTGCCGACGCAGACCAACGACACCTCCGCGCCGTCGAGTGCCTCGTCCACCCGGGTTGTCGCGTGCAGCGTGCCGCCGGCGACTCCCCTGGCGATCAGCTCGTCCAGGCCCGCTTCCACGACCGGGCTGCGGCCGCGCGCGATCGTGTCGACCTTCAGCCGGTCGACGTCCACTCCCCACACGTCGTGCCCGTTCGCGGCCAGGCACGCCGCCGTCACGGAACCGACGTATCCCATGCCGAACACGGCGACCTTCATCGCGACTCCCTGCAGCTCGTCCGGTGCATCACTAGAGCGCCGAGCGGCCGGGCTGATACATGCCACGTGCCACCAACTCGGATGTATCAGATCGGCGACTCGCGCATCTCTTGAAGGAACCGACCCATTCGAGGAGACGTGCATGAGAGTTCTGGTCGCCGGGGACCGTGGCTACATCGGTGCGCTGATGGTCCCGTTCCTGCGCCGGGCCGGGCACGACGTGGACGGGCTCGATGTCGGGCTGTACGAGGGGTGCGACTTCCGCGGCGGGCCACGGCCGGTCGCCCGGCGGCCTCGCGACACCCGTGACGTCGGTCCTGTCGAGTTGTCCGGTTACGACGCCGTCGTCTGTCTCGCCGCCCTGTCGAACGACCCGCTAGGTCACCTGAACGCCGAGACGACGTACGCCGTGAACCTGCGCGGTACCGTGCGGCTCGCCGAGGCGGCGAAGGCCGCGGGCGTCGAACGGTTCCTGTTCGCGTCGTCCTGCAGCCTCTACGGCGCCGCGGGTTCCGACGCGGTGGCCGAGGACGCGCCCATGCACCCGGTCACCCCGTACGGCGAGACCAAGGCGCTCGCCGAGGCGGAGCTGTCGGCACTCGCCGACGACGCGTTCAGCCCGACGTACCTGCGGAACGCGACCGCGTACGGCGCGTCGCCGCGACTGCGCCTCGACATCGTCGTCAACAACCTCACCGGTGTCGCGGTCACGACCGGCGAGGTCCGGCTGGAGAGCGACGGCACGCCATGGCGGCCGCTCGTGCACATCGAGGACATCAGCCGCGCCTTCCTCGCCGTACTCGAGGCGCCACGGGATCTCGTCCACGACGAGGCGTTCAACGTCGGCCGGCCCGAGGACAACGTCCAGGTGAAGGACATCGCCGACATGGTGCGCGACACCGTGACCGGTTCGGTCGTCACGCTCGCCGACGGTGCGGGCCCGGACAAGCGCGACTACAGGGTGGACTTCGCCAAGCTGCACGACACCTTCCCGGACCTAGGCATGCGGTGGACCGTCCGTGCCGGCGTCGAGGAGCTCGCCGAGGCGTACGCCGGGCACGGCCTCACGTACGACGAGTTCCAGTCCGCACGCTTCGTGCGGTTGCGCCGGATCCAGCAGCTGCTCTCGCTCGGCCTGCTCGACGACGAGCTGCGCCGCACCACCGACGAACCGTTTCCTTCACCCGCTACGACCCTGGCCACGGAGGCCGCCCGATGAGCAAGCGAATCCCGGACTGCCGGCTCTGCGGCATGCCGTTGGTCACGACCTTCGTCGACCTCGGCATGTCGCCGCCGTGCGAGAGCTACGTCCCCGCCGACGGGCTCGACGAGAGCGAGATGTTCTACCCGCTGCACGTGCGCATCTGCGACAACTGCCTGCTCGTGCAGCTGCCCGCGTACGTCGCCGCCGAGGACGTGTTCAGTGACTACGCGTACTTCTCGTCGTACTCGGACAGCTGGGTGGCGCACGCCGAACGGTTCGTCGCCGCCATGGCCGGACGGCTCCGCCTCGGACCCGACAGCCTGATCGCGGAGGTCGCGAGCAACGACGGATACCTGCTGCGGCACGCCGTCGCGCGCGGCATCCCGGTGCTCGGCATCGAACCGGCCGCGAACGTCGCGGACGTCGCGCGCGCGAACGGCGTCCGCACCGAGACCGTTTTCCTCGGCGAACGGAGCGGCGCGGAGCTCGCCGCCAGATACGGCAAGGCCGATCTCGTCGTCGGAAACAACGTGTTCGCGCACGACCCCGAGCTGATCGACTTCGTCCGCGGGCTGCGGGCGCTCGTCGCGGACGACGGCACCGTCTCGCTGGAGTTCCCGCACC
>JAFMQP010000285.1 GCA_017354575.1 Acidothermales bacterium
TGCAACTGCTCGGGGTCGTCGTAGTCGGCGTAGTAGCGGTATCCGGCGAACAGCTCGTCGGCACCCTCGCCGGTGAGCACGACGGTGACGTGCTCGGCCGCGAACCGCATCACCTGCCAGGTCATCGTGGCCGACCGGACGATGTCGACGTCGGAGGACTCCAGGTGGAACACGACGTCCGGCATGGAGCGCACGACGTCGTCGGGGTCGACGACCAGCTCGTGGTGGATCGTGCCGAGATGGTCGGCGACGAGCCGTGCCGCGGCGAGGTCCTCGCTGCCGGGCAGGCCGACCGCGAAGGTGTGCAGCTCGTCGACGTGCCGGCGCGCGAGCGCGCACACCAGCGAGCTGTCGAGCCCGCCGGAGAGCAGGGCACCCAGCGGGACGTCGCTGCGCAGCCGCTTGACGACGGCTGCCTCGAGGACCTCGCGGAAGTCGCGGACGACGTCCTCGGTCGGTCGACGCACCGGGTCGGTGTCCGGCACCTCGTAGTAGCGCAGCATGCCGCGGGTGCTGTCGTACACGTGCCCGGGCGGGAACTCGACGACCTCGTCGGCGACGCCGTCGAACGCCTTGACCTCACTGCTGAATCCCGTGACGTCACCGATCCGCACGCGGTACAACGGCTTCTTGCCCAACGGGTCGCGCGCGGCGATGACCCGGCCCGGTGCGGCGTAGACGAACGCGAACATGCCGTCGAGGTGGCGCGGCGCGTCGGCGCCCCACTTGCGTACCGCGTGCAGGATCGACTCGCTGTCGGTGCCGGTGGCGTACGCGCCCGACCCGATCTCCGCACGCAGGGCCGCGTCGTTGTAGATCATCCCGTTCGCGACGAGCGCGTCGCCGTCCGGCGTCGTGAGCGGCTGGTGGCCGTTCGCCGGGTCGATGATGGCGAGTCGCCGGTGCCCCATCAGCTGCGCGTCGCCGACCTCGCACCTGCCGACGCCGTCGGGCCCGCGGTGCGCGAGCCGGTCGAGCGCGTCGTCCAGCACGTCGGGCAGATCGTCCAGGGATTCAGGGAGGGCAGAGGGAACAGGGAGAAGGGCAGCAAGCCCACACACGTGCGAACACGTCCCGTCAACGTCTCGAGGATCGGATGACTCGGGACACCATCATACCGTGTTCGGCGGGACGTGTTGTCGCGGATGCAACGCCGGTGACCGTGGCCGCTACCGGCTCACGGGTCGTTCTCCATCACGCGGTCGCCGTAGCGGGCCTTCAGCTGCTCGTTGCGCGCCTTGCCTTCCGGCACGTTAACCGACGTCAGGACGGGTACGTCGCGCCCCGCCGCGAGCAGCAGACCGCACGTCTCCGTGGCGATCATCTGCGCGGCGTAGGCGCTCGTCACGGTCGACGTCGGGGTGACGGTCACGCCGCCGGGCAGCTCCACCTCGGAGTCGCCCACCACGCCGCAGTTGTCGACGACGACGTCGGCGACCTCGAACAGCCGCTTGCCCGACGGGTGCGTCGACGTGATCGCCTTGCTGTGGTCGAGCGAGGTGACCGCGACGACCGGGTTCCCGTGGTCGTGCGCGAGGATCGCCATCTCCACCGTCGTCGCGTTGCCGCCCGAGTTGGACGCGATGAGGAAGACGTCCGCGGGCCTGATGTCGTGCAGGCCCCACAGCTTGCGCGCGAACTCGACGTCACGCTCGGCATCGGGGTTCACGATCTCCGCAGGCGTCGCGACTCCCGCCATCACGAGCTGGCGCAGCGCGAGCCGGTTGGACGCCGCGAACCCGCCGGCACGGCCGGCGATCTCCATCGCGAACGACTGGGAGTGCCCGGTGCCGAACGCCTGCAGGATGCCGTCCGCCATCAGCGCGTCCGCGCACAGGCGTGCCGCGGCCGAGACCGCCCCGCGCTGTGTCGACACGAGCCGGTCGACGGCGGCGCTCAACGTCCGTACGGCGGTGTCCTGGTCGACCACAAGCTGCTGACCCGCATCGGCCGTCATCGTGCGCCTCCCGCTCACCGTGAACCGATCTCAACCTACCCGGACGGAGATCGCCTGGGTTGTGCCGGCGCATGTCAGTGGTGCAGCTCGGCGCCCTTCACGATCTTGTCGACGGCGTTCCTCGGCCCGTGCAAGGCGATGCCGACGAGGTCGAGCTTCTCCCGCGGCACGGCGCGCACGGCGGCACGGTTGTCGTCGTCGTTGCCGGTGCGGAACAGGTCGTCGGTGAACACCGAGATGCGCAGACCGCGGTCGAGCGCGCGGCGGTGCGCGCTCGCGAGGACGTCGCGGTCGCCGGCGAACACCAGCACCGGCTGCCGGAACATCGGCAGGTAGCCGGTGCCGTCCGCGTCCTCGTACGGCTCGCCGATCAGCTCCGGCACGGTGCCGGCGACGCCGCTGACGAGGAAGGCGGTGACGTTCAGCCGTTGCCACGTCTGCAGGTCGTCCCGCAGGACTACGGCGATCTTGGTGGCGAAGCGGACCGGTTGTGCCATGCGTCCACGATCGCCGCGACCGTCGCGCACGTCTTGTACGTTGTTGGCATGGCCGCAGCGGACGTCAGGGCGTGGCGGCCCGACGTGCCGGGCGTCACCGAGGTCTTCCACGCGCACTTCGTCGACCACCGGTACCCGTTGCACACGCACGACGCCTGGACGCTGCTGATCGTCGACGACGGGTCGATCCAGTTCGACCTCGACCTGCGACACCACGGCGCCGCGCGGCCGTCCGTGACGCTGCTGCCGCCGCACGTCCCGCACGACGGGCGCAGGGCGAACGAGCGCGGCTTCAGGAAACGGGTCGTCTACCTGGAGCCGGAGGTGCTCGGCGAACGGCTCGTCGGCGCGTCCGTCGACCGGCCGATCCTGCCCGACCTGCCGTTGCGGCACCGGATCGACCAGCTGCACCGGTCGCTCGCCCACCCCGGCGACGAGCTGGAGGCGGAGAGCCGGCTGGCCCTGGTCGGCGAGCGGCTGCGCGCGCACCTGACGGGGGCGCCCGAACCCGAGCACGCGCCGCCAAGCATCGCCGACCGGCTCCGCGAGCTGCTCGACTCCCGCGGCACCGACGGCGTCACCCTGCGCGAGGCGGCCGTGCTCCTGGGCGCCCACCCGACGCACCTCGTCCGCGCGTTCACCGCCAGGTTCGGCCTGCCGCCGCACCGGTACCTGACCGCGCGCCGCGTCGACGTCGCGCGAAGGCTGCTGCTCGCCGGCCGTCCCGTCGCCGACGTCGCGGTGGCCGCGGGCTTCTACGACCAGCCGCACCTGACGAGGAACTTCCGCCGCTACCTGGGCACGACGCCGGCGCGGTACGCCGCGGCCGCATGACCACGGCAAGAGCAGCAGGCATGGAGCACGCGGACGTGGTCGTCGTCGGTGCCGGGCACAACGGGCTCGTCGCGGCGACGCTGCTCGCCCGCGCCGGGCTCGACGTGCGGGTGGTCGAGGAGCGCGACGTCGTCGGCGGCGCGGCACGCACGGAGACGCCGTTCGCCAAGGTTCCGGGGCTGCGCCAGTCGACCGGCGCGTACCTGCTCGGGCTGATGCCGCCGGAGCTGATCCGGCTGCTCGGCGTCGACATCCCCGTGCTGCGCCGCGACCCGCACTACTTCGTCGCCACCACCGGCGACACGTCCCTGTCCATCGGGGCGGACGCCGGGGCCGCGCACCGGCAGCTCGAGCGGTTCTTCTCCCCCGCCGACCTCCGGGCCGACCGGGCGCTGCAGGCAGAGCTCGCGGCGTTGCGCGACGACCTCGCGCCCGCGTGGCTCGCCGAGCCGCTCACCGTCGAGGACACCGCCGAGCGCTACATCCGGCCCGCGCTGCGGGAGGCGTTCGTCGGCCTGTGCCGCGGCTCGGTCACCGACCACCTCGACCGGTTCGGCTTCGCCAGCGAGCTGCTGCAGGCGATGTACGTCGTCACCGACGCGCTCACCGGCGCGTACGCCGGCCCCGACTCCCCCGGCACGGGCCACAACTTCCTCTGCCACAACATGTGCCGGCTGCCCGGCTCCGGGGGCACCTGGATGATCGTCCGCGGCGGCATGGGCACGGTCACCAGGACGCTGGCGGACGCCGCGGCGTCCGCCGGCGCGGCCGTCACCACGGGCAGCAGGGTGGACGCGATCCGCGTCGACGCCGGCACGGCGGCCGGCGTGGTGCTCGCCGACGGCCGCGAGATCGACGCGAGCGTCGTGCTCGGCAGCTGCGACCCGTTCCGGCTGCACGCGCTGCTCGGCGACGCCGCGCCGGCCGGGCTGACCGACCGCGTCGAGCGCATCCGGCGCCCCGGCACCACGCTCAAGGTGAACCTCGCACTGCGCGACCTGCCGCACCTGCGCTGCCTGCCCGACGGCGCGCCGAGCCCGTTCGGCGCCACCGTCCACCTGCTGCCCGAACACCGGCCGCTCGCCGCGCTCCGCGCGATGTGGGACGACGTCCGTGCCGGACGGCTGCCCGACGAGCCGCCGATCGAGTGGTACGTGCACACCACCGTCGACGGCTCGCTGCGGGACGCCGACGGCCACCACTCGAGCGCGCTGTTCGTCCAGTCCGTCCCGTACGCGCCCGCCGACGGACCGTGGGACGACGCGCTGCCCGGCTACGTCGACCGGCTGCTCGCCCTGTGCGACCGCTACGCGCCCGGCACCAGCGGCCTGGTCGCCGACGTGTTCGCGCTGCCGCCCCCGGGCATCGAGGCGCACTTCGGCATCACCGGCGGGCACATCTTCCACGTCGACAACACGATCGCGTTCGCCGACCGGATGCCGTACGCCAGCGGCGTCGACGGCGTCTACGCCGGCAGCGCGGGCTGCCATCCCGCTGGCTCGGTGATCGGCGCGGCGGGGCACAACGCCGCGGTGCGCATCCTCGCCGACCTCGGGATCGCCACCGGGCGGGGGCGGTTGTGACCGACATCCGCGACGTCGAGGTCGTCGTCTTCGACGTCCTCGGCACGCTCGTCGACGAGCCCACCGGAGTCCGGGCGGCGATCCGCGCCGCGGTGCCGGCGGCCGACGACGCGGGCGTCGACGAGCTGCTCACCCTCTGGCAGGAGCACGTCGAGGCCGAGCAGCGACGCATCGGGCGGGGCGAGCGCGGCTACGCCGACAGCGAGGTCGTCGACGCGGAGGCCGCGCGGCGGGTCGCCGAGCGTGCCGGGCTCGCCGACCCGGCGGCCGTCGCCTCGCTGGCGACGGCGGGGCAGCGGCTGCCCCCATGGGCCGACTCCGTCGCCGGTCTCGACCGGCTCGCGCGCCACTATCCCGTGGTCGGCCTCTCCACCGCCTCCCGCGGCGCCCTGCTGCGGCTCGACGCGCACGCCGGCCTGCGCTGGCACCACGTGCTGTCCGCCGAGACCGTCCGCGCGTACAGCCGGCGCC
>JAFMQP010000286.1 GCA_017354575.1 Acidothermales bacterium
GGGAGCGCGCTCGGCCACGCCCTCGCCCTCGCGGGTTCGATGGCGTGGGAGATCCTCTGGGCCCTGGTCCTCGGGTTCGCGTTGTCCGCTGTTGTGCAGGCGCTGGTACGCAGGTCCACGATCGTGCGGCTGCTCGGTGACGGCCGGCCGCGGACGCTCGCCGTCGCCACCGGTCTCGGCGTCGCGTCGTCGTCCTGCTCGTACGCCGCCGTCGCCCTCGCAAGGTCGCTGTTCCGCAAGGGCGCCGCGTTCGTCGCGGCGATGGCGTTCGAGATCGCGTCGACGAACCTGGTGATCGAGCTCGGCGTCATCCTGGCGCTGTTGCTGGGGTGGCAGTTCACGCTCGCCGAGTTCGTCGGTGGACCCGTCATGATCGTCGTGCTCGCGGTGCTGTTCCGGGTGTTCCTGCGCGAGCGGCTGCTCTCCTCGGCGAGGGCGCAGGCCGAGCGCGGGCTCGCCGGCTCGATGGAGGGGCACGCCGCGATGGACATGGGCGTCGGCGGCGGGGGCTCGCTGTGGCGCCGGCTACGTTCGGCGGAGGGCGCGACGTCGGTGGCGCACATCTTCGTGATGGAGTGGGCGGCGGTGTGGAAGGACGTCGTCGGCGGCCTGCTCATCGCGGGCGCGGTCGGAGCGTGGGTGCCGGACCGGTTCTGGCAGGCGTTCTTCTTCGCCGGCCACCCGGTGCTTGCGGCCGTGTGGGGACCGCTTGTCGGCCCGCTCGTCGCGGTGGTCAGCTTCGTCTGCTCGATCGGCAACGTGCCGCTTGCGTTGGTGCTGTGGAACGGCGGCATCAGCTTCGGCGGCGTGGTCGCGTTCATCTTCGCCGACCTGATCATCGTGCCGATCCTGAACATCTACCGGAAGTACTACGGCTGGCGGATGGCGACGTTCCTCACCGGCACGTTCTACGCCGCGATGGTCGTGGCCGGCTACGTCGTCGAGCTGCTGTTCGGTGGCCTCGGCCTGGTGCCGTCGGACCGGACCGCGACGACGATCGAGCCCGGGATCTCGTGGAACTACACGAGCTGGCTGAACATCGTGTTCCTCGCGCTCGCCGCCGCACTGCTCGTGCGGTTCGTCCGCACCGGCGGCGTCCCGATGCTGAAGGTGATGGGCGGCGAGCCGGACTGACGCCGGCTAGGCGAGGTGCCGTTTCCTCGCCTGGGTGATCCGCTTCCGCGCGCCGGCCGGATGCCCGCGCCGGATCAGCACGTCGATGGCGTCTGCCTGCGCGTCGGAGACGGAACCGTCCCGTCGCGCGCGCCAGAGCGAGTCGAGTGCCGCCAGCTGCCGGTCGTCCAGCTCGTCGTCGGGTGTCAGCTGGTCGCGGATCCCCCGGTCGGTCATGTTCACTCCCAGATCTGGTCCTCTGGATTTCACGTAGCGTGCCTTGCCCCCGATCGCTTCGATTACGATGCACGCCGACGGGGCCACAGGTGAACCGCGCGGGCCTACACGGCTGAGGTGTGTGACCGCGCGGGCTGTGGAAAGGGGGATGCGGCAGTGGGTGGAAAGACCGCTGACAGACCGACGAGACTGCTCGCGTTCTTCGGGCGGCATCTCGCCCGGATGCGTGCGGCGCACGGGATGACGCAGCAGGCGCTCGCCGACGAGGTCGGCTACTCGCCGCAGACGATCGGCATGGTGGAGCAGGGCCGGCGGCCGCCGAGCGAGCGGCTCGCCCAGCGCACCGACGAGCTGTTCGGCGCGGACGGCGAGTTCATGGAGCTGTGGGAGATGCTGCGCGAGGACCTGACGCGGCACGGGGTGTTCGCGGACTTCGTCGCCGCGGAGGCAGAGGCTCGCGAGATCGCGAACTACGAGGGCCACGTGATCCCCGGGCTGCTGCAGACCGAGGCGTACACCCGGGCGATCGTCGGCTCGAACCGGCCGCCGCTCGCGCCTGCCGACGTCGAGGCGAAGGTCGCGCTCGCCATGTCGCGGCAGGCTCTGCTGGACCGTGCGGACCCGCCCGTGGTCTGGACGATCATCGACGAGGCGGCGTTGCACCGTCAGGTCGGCGGCCGCGAGATCATGCGTGCGCAGCTGGACCGACTGCTCGACGACACCGGGCGACACATGGTCACCATCCAGGTGCTCCCGTTCGACTCCGCCGTCTCACCGGCGATGGGCCGCAGCTTCCACGTCCTCACCTTCGCCGACGACCGGCCGGACGCGGCGTACCACGAGGCGATGACGGGGGGCGCGTACTTCCCCGACCGGGTCGAGGCGGCGGTGTCGGTGTTCAACCACATGCGCGCGGAAGCCCTGCCGGAGACGGAGTCCGCGGCGTTGATCGAGGCCCGGAGGAAGGAGCTCGAGCTGTGACCGGACGGGGCGGCTAGCGCTCGACCAGCGTCAGCTCGAAGGTGTACCGGGACGCGCGGTAGACGTGCGCGCCGTACTCGACAGCCTGCCCCGTTGTGGCGTAGGCGACCCGCGTCATGGTGAGCAGCGCGGCCCCTCGGCGTTCGCCGAGCGCGGCCGCCTCGCGCGCCGACGCCGTACGCGCGCCGATCGCCTGCTTCGCGAGATGCGGGTGGACGCCGTTCTCGCGCAGCAGCTGGTAGAGGCCCTTCGCCTCCAGCGCCGGGACGTCGAGGTCGAGCAGGCCGGTGGGCAGGTGGTTGGTCATGAGCGCGAGCGGCCGGCCCTCGGCGTGGCGCACGCGCTCCAGCCGGACGACGCGGGTGCCGGGGGAGACCGCGAGGGCGTCGGCGACCGTCGGGTCCGCGTCGACCTCGTCGAGCCGGTGGACGGTGGTGGTCGGCATCGCGCCCGCGGCGCCGAGGTCGTCGTAGAGGCTGGTGAGCTCGAGCGGACGCCGCACCTTGCTGTGCACCACCTGCGTGCCGACGCCGCGCCTGCGGACGAGCAGGCCGCGGTCGACGAGGTAGCCGATCGCCTGCCGCACCGTCGGCCGCGACAGGCCGAGCCGGCGGGCGAGCTGGATCTCGTTGTCGAGCCGGGAGCCCGGCGGTAGCGTCTCGGACCTGATCGCGTCCTCGAGCTGGCTCGCGACCTGGAAGTACAGCGGCACCGGGCTGGACCGGTCCACCGACACCACCGGGACGCTCATGCGCACACCATACTTGGTCCATATGTCCGGACAAATCGTTGACAGGCCTCGTACGGCCGTCCCAGACTCACGTGGGTGAGCGCTGTCGCCTCAAGGGGAGCAATGAAGCTCGGTCTCGCCGGCGCCGGCCGGATCGGCGCGATGCACGCCGCCAAGCTCGCCGCGCTCCCGGGTGTGGACGCGGTGCTCGTGGCCGACACCGACGCCGCCCGCGCGGAGTCGGTGGCCGCCCGGGTCGGCGGCCGGGTCCGGGCCGTGCCGCGCGTCGACGACCTGTTCACCGGAGACGTCGACGGCCTGGTGATAGCGGCGGCGACCGACGCGCACGCCGTGCTCGCCGTCCGCGCCGCGCGCGCCGGGATACCCGTGCTCTGCGAGAAGCCGATGGCGACCGACGTCGCCGGCGGCTGCGAGGTGATCGCCGTCGACGACGAGGTGGACGTGCCGATCCGCGTCGGCTTCCAGCGCCGGTTCGACCCCGGCTACGTCGCGGGACGCGAGGCGCTGCGGTCCGGCCGGCTCGGTTACCTGCACACGATCCGGGCGACGACGCTCGACCCGGCGCCGCCTCCCGCCGCGTACATCGCGTGGTCGGGCGGCATCTTCCGCGACTGCGGCGTGCACGACTTCGACGCGATCAGGTGGGTCACCGGACGCGAGGTCGTCGAGGTGTACGCCACCGGAGCCAACCGCGGCGCCGGGTTCTTCGCCGAGGCGGGGGACGTCGACACCGCCGCCGCGTTGCTCACCCTCGACGACGGCACACTCGCGGTGGTCTCGCTCGGCCGCTACAACGGCGCCGGGTACGACGTCCGGCTGGAGCTGCTGGGCGAGCGCGACAGCGTGGTGGTCGGCCTGGACGACCGGGTGCCGCTGCGGTCGGCGGAGCCCGGCGTGGCGTGGCCGGACGGCGTCCCGGCGACGGGCTTCCCGGTGCGGTTCGCGGCGGCGTACCGGGCCGAGCTGGAGGCGTTCGCCGCGGTCGCCGCGGGCAAGCCGGCCGACAGCGTCGCGCTGTGCACGCCCCGCGAGGCGCTCGCCGCGTTCCTCGTCGCCGAGGCGTGCGAGCGCTCGCGCGCCGAGCGGCGTCCGGTGCGGCTGGACGAGGTGGGCTGATGGTCTCCGCCGGACGGGTCGCGGCGGCGCCGATCTCGTGGGGCGTCTGCGAGGTGGCCGGCTGGGGACACCAGCTGGCGCCCGAGCGGGTGCTGGAGGAGATGCGCGAGCTGGGCTTCGCCGCCGCCGAGTTCGGCCCGCCCGGGTTCCTGCCGCCCGACCCCGCGGGCCGCGCCGCCACGCTGCGCCGTTACGGGCTGCGCGCCGTCGGCGGCTTCCTCGCCGTCGTCCTGCACGACGCCGCCCGCGACCCGATGCCGCTGGTGCTCTCCGAACTGGACGCCTTCGTCGCCGCCGGCGCCGACACCCTCGTGCTCGCCGCGGCCACCGGTGTCGACGGCTACGAGCAGCGCGCGGAGCTGACCGCAGCCGAGTGGGAGACGCTGTTCGGCAACGTCGCCGCCGTCACGGAGCGGGCCGGCGAACGCGGCGTGCGCGTCGCCGTCCACCCGCACGTCGGCACCGCGATCGAGCGGCCCGCGGAGGTCGGCCGGCTGCTCGACGGCTCACCCGCGACGCTGTGCCTCGACACCGGGCACCTGCTCGTCGGTGGCACCGACCCGGTCGAGCTGGCGCGTACCGCGGCCGGACGGGTGAGCCACGTACACCTCAAGGACGTGCACGCGTCGCTGGCCGAGCGCGTGCGGGACGGGCGGCTCGGGTATCTCGAGACGGTGCGGCAGGGCCTGTTCGCCCCGCTGGGCGAGGGCGACGTCGACGTCACCGCGATCGTCGACGCGCTGGACGCCGTGGACTACCAGGGGTGGTACGTGCTCGAGCAGGATCTCGTGCTGACCGGGGAGCCGCCGCCCGGCACCGGCCCGCGCGACGACGTGGCGCTGAGCCTGCGGTTCCTGACCGGGAGCGCGGCATGACCCGGCGACGCTGGGGACCCCCATGGTGGTCCAGGGACCCCAGCGCGAAGGGGGTGGGCGTATGACGGCGGCGGCGTTCGACGTGCTGACCATGGGACGGGTCGGCGTCGACCTGTACCCGGAGCGCACCGGCGTCCCGCTCGACGAGGTCGAGCGGTTCCACCGTTACCTCGGCGGCAGCGCGACCAACGTCGCGGTCGCCGCGGCGCGGTACGGCCGG
>JAFMQP010000287.1 GCA_017354575.1 Acidothermales bacterium
CTCGCTGTGGTGCCGCGACACCAGCAGGTCGGAGAGGACGACGTCGTTGTCGGGCGCGCGGCCGAGACGCACCCGGGTGCGCACGTCGTGGGTGGACGCCGGCCCGCCGCGCTGGGCCGGGGGGTACTCCGGCAGCACAGGCGCCTCGGGCGAGGCCACCATCGTGCCGTGCATGACGCTGCCGCCCGGCGGCTGCAGCACGATCATCGGCCCGCTGGCGGCGTTGCCGAGCCGGACGGCACACGGCTCCGCGACGGCGAGCCGGACGATCCGGGTCGGCCCCACGTACGTGCCGTTGCGGCTGCCGAGGTCGCGCAGCGTCCAGCCGCCCTCCTCGTACGCGAGCTGCGCGTGGTGCCGGGACACGCGCCCGTCGTCGATGCGCACCTGGCAGTCCGGGCTGCGGCCGATGAGGACGGTCTCGCCGGGGCGGAACTCCTGCCGGTTGCCGTCCACCAGGACGGCGAGCGGGCCCGCGGCGGTCGCGGTGCCCGTGACCAGCGGCTGACGGGGGTCGATCGACACGATCAGGAACGGTACCAGCGCGCGGTGTCGGTCAGGGGCGGTCAGCTGTGCGCGAGCACCCGCCGGACGTCGGCGCCGTGCTTCCCCCACGGCACCTGCGCGAACGAGGGCTTGCCGGCGCCGATCCGGCGGGCGTAGAGCCGCAGCGCGGTCACCCTCGTGACCGCGTGGTCGAGCACCGTCTTCGAGATGCGCCCGGACCGCACCGCCGCGAGCAGCCCGCGGTAGGCGGCGCGCACGTTCTTCGGCATCAGCACGACGTCCTCGCCCGCGAGCAGAGCGCGCACCGCGCCCTCGGCCGGTCCGTAGTGCCCGGCGATCGGCTCCATCTCCTCGGAGTCGGTGAACGTGACGCCGTGGAAGCCGAGCTGCCCACGGAGCAGGCCGGTGACCACCTTCCGGCTCACCGACGACGGCCGGCCGGGGTCGACCGCACGCACGTTCAGGTGCGCGGTGAGCACGCCCGGCACCTGGGCGCGGACGGCCGCGCGGAACGGCACCAGGTCGATCCGGTCGAGCGTCGCGGCGCTCCTGGTGATCCTGGGCAGGGTCTGGTGGCTGTCCGTGCTCGCGCTGCCGTGGCCGGGGAAGTGCTTGACCACGGGGACGACGCCGCCCTCGCGGTAGCCGTCGGCCGCCGCGGTCACCATCGCGGCCGCCCGGTTCGGGCTGGCGGCGTACGCGCGGGTGCCGATCGCGGGACTGTCGAAGCCGACGTCGGCGTCCGGCGCGAAGTCGAGCGTGAAGCCCATCGCCCGCAGCTCCGTGCCGTTGTCGCGGGCGAGCAGTCGCGCGTACTCCGGCTCGCCCGTGCGGCCGATCGTCGCCGCGGCGGGGTAGGTCGTCGCGCCGGACTTCACCCGCTGGACCGTGCCGCCCTCCTGGTCGACGCCGACGAGCAGCGGCAGCGCGGCACCGGCGTCCTTCGCCCCGGCGGCCGCGACGCCCGCGTTGAGCCGCTCGACCTGCCGCGCGTCGACGACGTTCTGGGGCATGATGATCACGCCGCCGAGGTGGTACCGGTGGATCGCCGCGGAGATCGTCCGTACGTGGAAGGACTCCTCGTTCACGCCCGCCTCGGTGGACGACACCGACGTCGCGGAGCGTCCGGAGAACTGCGGCATGAGCAGGCTGCCGACCTCCTCCTGCACCGGCATCCTCGCCGCGAGCCGCTCCGCCTCGGCGAGCTCGTCCCGCGTCGGGCCCCACCCGGCGGGCAGCGTGGTGGCGGACGCCGTCCCCGACGGCGTGGGCGTGCCGGCGGACGCCGAGCCGCTCGGGGACGCGGACCCACCGGCGCGGGACCCGTCCGTCGCGTGCGTGCAGCCGGCGACGAGTGCGCAGCCGGCGAGCAGAGCCGCGAGCACGCGGCGCATGGCGTGATGTCCCTCCGTCGGCGGCAACGGTGTCCCATCGTCGCAGGCGTCGCCACCGTTCAGGACGACGGACCCGCAATGCCCGCCGACGGGAACAGGTCGCGGTAGCACTGCAGCCCGCCGGCCGACGAGGCCGAGACCACGGCGTCGCGCACCGCGAAGGCGAACATGTCGGCGGCGGCCTCCAGCAGCCGGTCGAACGCCCAGACCTCGCCGACCTCGACGTGTCCCGACGCGAGCGTGAACACCGTGTCGCCGTCGAACATCGTGTGCGCGGGACGCACCCCGCGCGCCAGGCCGTCCTGTGCGATGCCGGCGACCTTCTGGCACTGTGCCTTGGTGAGCCGCGCGTCGGTCAGCACGACGCCGATCGTGGTGTTGAGCGGCCGGTGCGGGCGCTTCGGCAGCCGGCTCAGCTCGTCGCGTGCGGGCGTACGGTACCGGTGGTCGAGGTCGGCGTAGAGCCCGCCGGTCAGCGGGTCGACGGCGGAGCCCACGCCGTTGACGACGGCGAGCGCGGCGACCTCGACGTCGGCGACCCGTCCGGTCGCCCACCCGACGCCGCCTTTCAGCCCGCCCACCGACGCGCCGGTGCCGGCGCCGACCGTGCCGCGTGCCGGCGGCGTGTCCTGTCCGACCTCGCGTGCGGCCTCGCAGGCGAGCCGGCCGAACTCCGCGTCCGGGCGATGACCCCACCGGCCGCGGTCGAGGTCGAAGATGACCGCGCCGGGGACGATCGGCACGACGAGCGACGGGTCGTCCCGGGTGACGGGCCAGCCCCGGCCGCGTTCGGCCAGCCAGTGGACCACGCCGGTGGCGGCCTCAAGGCCGTACGCGCTGCCGCCGCTGAGGACGACGGCGTCGACGGAGTCGACCAGGTTCCGCGGGTCGAGCAGGTCGGTCTCCCTGGTGCCTGGCGCGCCGCCGCGCTGGTCGGCGCCGCCCACCGTTCCCGGCGGGCAGAGCACGACGGTGGTACCGGTGAGCCAGCCGTCACCGATGCGGTGGTGGTGCCCGACCGCGAAGCGGCCGGCGGGCAGCGGGGTCAAGCCGGCGCTGCGCTCTCGTCGTGCAGGAAGTGGTAGGCCGCCCGCGCGTAGACCTCGGTCTTGCGCATGATGTCGTCGACCTCGACGTACTCGTCGGCCTGGTGGGCGATCCACTTGTCGCCGGGGCCGTACACGACCACGGGCAGCTTGGCGTCGCGCCACAGCAGCGTGCCGTCCGTCGCGCCGGGGACGCCGCCGATCTGCGGGTTGACGCCGGTGACGTCGCGGTGCGCGGCGACGACGGCCCGGACGACCGGCGCGTCCTCGGCCGTCTCGGTGGCGGGCCGGTCGTCGAGCACCTCGACCTCGGCACCGGCCCAGCCGACGAAGGCGTACTCCTCGACGTTCGCCGTGATCTCGCGGATCAGCTCGGCGTGGTCGATGCCCGGGATGGTGCGGATGTCGAGACCGAGCAGCGCGGTCGCGGGGGAGACGTTGAACTGCGCGAGGTCGCCTGCCTGGAACACGGTGGGCGTGATCGTGGCGGTGCCGAGCCGGGGGTTGCGTCCGTGCCGGCGGCGCAGCTCCGCCTCGTGCGCCGCGCACCAGACGAGCAACCGGCCGAGGACGGGGATCGGGTTCGCGCCGCGGTCGGGCATCGCGCCGTGCGCCATCCGGCCGCGGACGCCGACGCGCAGCCGGATGCTGCCCTTCGACGTCGTGCACACCTCCTCGGCCTCCGGCTCGCCGACGACGGCGGCGT
This sequence comes from Acidothermales bacterium, assembly GCA_017354575.1. Lineage (GTDB taxonomy): Bacteria > Actinomycetota > Actinomycetes > Streptosporangiales > WHST01 > WHST01. Next base: position 3,654 of record JAFMQP010000287.1, read on the forward strand.
CGCAGTCGGCGGCGTGACCCTGCGCGAGGAAGTGCCTGACGCCCTGCATCATGCCCTCTTCGTCGCAGAGGGCGGCGACCTTGATCCGGCCCGGGAACGGCCCGGACCGGTCGACGGCGCGGGCGGCGTACAGCATGGCGGCGAGGCCGCCCTTCATGTCCGCGCTGCCGCGCCCGTACAGCCGGCCGTCGCGCACGTCCGCGGCGAACGGCGGGACGCTCCACGCGTCCTCCGGCACCTCGGTGACGACGTCGGTGTGACCCTCGAAGAGCAGCGTCGGGCCCGGCGATCCCCCCTCGATGACGGCGTGCACGTTCGGCCGGCCCGGTGACACCTCCTCGACCGCGGGTTTCCAGCCGAACGACCGCATCACCTCGGCGACGGCCTCGGCCGCCGGCGCCTCGGAGCGCTTGCGGGCGGGGTCGTTGGTGCTCGGTATCCGGATCAGCCGCCGGGTGAGCTCGACGGCCGCGGCGAGGTCGGGACGTGGCCAGCCGTCCGTCGCGGGTGCGTCCTCCCCCGACGGGTCACGTTCCTCCTGACTGGTCACGAAGTGAGCCTAGATCACGATTCACGACATTCGCCATGGTCGGGCGCGTGTCCGGCCGCTGGCCGAGTGCCTAGACGCGCCGGAGCACAGCGACGACCTTGCCGAGCACCTGTGCCTGGTCGCCGGGGATCGGCTCGTACGCCGGGTTGTGCGGCATCAGCCAGACGTGGCCGTCGCGGTGCTTGAACGTCTTGACCGTCGCCTCGCCGTCGAGCATCGCGGCGACGACGTCGCCGTTCTCCGCGACCTGCTGCTGCCGGACGACGACCCAGTCGCCCTCGCAGATGGCGGCGTCGATCATCGAGTCGCCCCTGACCTTCAGCAGGAACAGCTCGCCGTCGCCGACCAGCTGCTTCGGCAGCGGGAAGACGTCCTCGATCGCCTGCTCGGCCAGGATCGGGCCGCCGGCGGCGATGCGGCCCACCACCGGCACGTACGCCGCCGCGGGGCGCTGGTCGCCGCTGTCGGTCTCGTCGGCCGGGGCCTGGCCGTGCGGCGTGCGCATCTCCACCGCCCGCGGCCGGTTGGCGTCCCTGCGCAGGTAGCCCTTGGCCTGGAGCTGGCGGAGCTGGTGCGACACGCTGGACACGGACGTGAGCCCCACCGCCTCGCCGATCTCGCGCATCGACGGCGGGTAGCCGCGCTCGGCGACCGACGTGCGGATCACGTCGAGCACGCGCCGTTGCCGTGGCGTCAGCCCGCTCGCGTCCGAGGGGCCGTCGGGCAGTTCGTGTACGTCGCCGACGCCGCTGCCCTTGGGCGGCCGGCCCGCCTGCCGCCTGGGCGCGGACGCCGCCTTCTTCGCCTTCTGCCGCTCGGCCACGGCTCCTCCTCGTCGAATTCGCGCGACCGACCCGCTGCTGGTCAGCACCTGGTCGCCACGGCTTGATCGAACCTTAGCCGCTCCGACCGCGACACTTCAAACATGTGTTCGAGGGTGTGTCGTGTTCTGTCGGCCCCGTCTGGTAGAACTTCGTACAGCAGTTCGATCGAACGCTCGTTCGACCCTCGTGGATCGGGCGGCGTCCGGGCGGGAGTCGATGGAGGCGACGACGATGCAGGCAGGCGCGCAGGCG
>JAFMQP010000004.1 GCA_017354575.1 Acidothermales bacterium
CACCGCCGGCCAGCCGGGCTGGGCCGAGAATGGCGACCGGTTCGGCGCCGTCATCGGCAACGCGCTGGTCCCGTACGTCGGGGTCGAGGACTGGTATCTCGGCTCGCTCCTGGTCGGCGTGCCCGGCGAGGACGGCGCGCGCGGTGCCGTCGCGCACGGCCTGGTCGGCCCCGGCTCGCAGCATCCGGAGGAGTGGAAGGCGCAGCAGCCGCACGACGGCGACCGGTACGGGAGCGCGCTCGGCAAGTACGACTGACCCCGGTCCGGAGGGCGCCACCGCGCGGGGGTGGCGCCCCTCCGTCGTCACCCGGCCCGAATCCGCCGTTCCGACTTGCCGCGCAGTTACCGTCGGGTAACATGAACCTTGTTACCGGTGAGTATGAGCCAGCTGAGAGACGGGTCCATGGGGCACTATCTGAGCAATCTGCGTGATCTCGAGTTCAACCTGTTCGAGGTCTTCGACCGGCAGGAGGTCCTCGGCACGGGTCCGTTCGCGGACATCGACGAGGACACCGCGCGCAGCATGCTCGACGAGGTCAACCGGCTCGCCACCACCGAGCTCGCCGCGTCCCTGCTCGAATCCGACCGCAACCCGCCCGTCTTCGACGTCGAGTCGTCGTCGGTCACGTTGCCGGAGTCGTTCAAGCGGTCGTACCACGCGTGGATGGACGCCGAGTGGTGGCGGATGGACGTACCGGAACGCATCGGCGGCACGATGGCGCCGCGCAGCCTGAAGTGGGCCGCGGCCGAGCTCGTCCTGGGCGCCAACCCGGCCGTCGCGTTCTACGCCAGCGGCCCGAACTTCGCACACGTCATCGAACGGCTCGGCACGCCCGAGCAGCTGCGCATCGCCGAGCTGATCCTGGAGAAGCGCTGGACGGCCACGATGGTGCTCACCGAGCCGGACGCCGGCTCCGACGTCGGCGCGGGCCGCACCAAGGCGATCGAGCAGCCGGACGGCAGCTGGCACATCGAGGGCGTGAAGCGGTTCATCACGGGCGGCGAGCACGACCTGTCCGACAACATCATCCACTTCGTGCTCGCCCGCCCCGAGGGGGCGAAGCCGGGTACCAAGGGCCTGTCGCTGTTCCTCGTGCCGAAGTACCGGTTCGACGACGAGGGCAACCTGGGTGAGCGCAACGGCGTGTACACCGCCAACGTCGAGCACAAGATGGGCCTCAAGGCGTCCACCACCTGCGAGCTGCGGTTCGGCGAGAAGGAGCCCGCTGTCGGCTACCTGCTCGGCGGCGTGCACGACGGCATCCGGCAGATGTTCATGGTCATCGAGTTCGCCCGCATGCTCGTCGGCACCAAGGCGATCGCAACGCTGTCGACGGCGTACCTCAACGCGTTGGCGTACGCGAAGGAGCGGGTCCAGGGCGCCGACCTCACGCGGTCCACGGACAAGAGCGCGCCGCGGGTCACCACGACGCACCACCCCGACGTGCGTCGCATGCTGATGCTACAGAAGGCGTACGCCGAGGGCCTGCGCGCGCTCGTGATGTACACGGCGACGTTCCAGGACGCCGGCATGGCCGCCGAGGCGGAGGGCCGTACCGACGAGGACAGCGCGCGGATGAACGACCTGCTGCTGCCCGTCGTCAAGGGCTTCGGCTCGGAGAAGTCGTACGAGCTGCTGTCGCTCGCGCTGCAGACCTACGGTGGTTCCGGCTACCTGCAGGACTACCCGGTCGAGCAGTACATCAGGGACGCGAAGATCGACACGCTCTACGAGGGCACCACGAGCATCCAGGGCCAGGACCTGTTCTTCCGGAAGGTCGTGAAGGACAGGGCGCAGGCGTTGATGCGGCTCGGCAACGAGATCAAGGAGTTCGCGGAAGGCGAGGCAGGCAACGGCCGGCTGAAGGAGGAGCGCGCGGCCCTCGGCCGTGCCCTGGAGGACGTCCAGGCGATGGTCGGCCAGATGTTCGGCTGGGCGATGTCCTCGCAGGAGGACGGCAAGGCGCGGGAGATCTACAAGGTCGGGCTCAACACCACGCGGCTGCTGTACGCGATCGGCGACCTCGTCGTCGGCTGGCTGCTGCTCCGCCAGGCCGAGGTGGCGCTCGCCGCGCTCGCCGGCGGGGCTTCCGAGCGTGACCGTGCCTTCTACCAGGGCAAGGTCGCTGCGGCGACGTTCTTCGCGGCCAACCAGCTGCCGCGGATCCGGGCCGAGCGCAAGGCGTTGGAGGCCACCACGCTCGACCTCATGGAGCTCGACGAAGCCGCGTTCTGACCCCGGCGTTCGCGTGGCGGCGGGTCTCGGCGAGGGCCGGGATGTGGCCGGTGCCGCCGAGGCCGGACACCGAGAGGGACGCCGCCGCGGCGGCCAGGTGTACGGCGTCCGCGAGTTGGTCACCGGCCACGAGCCGGGCGGTGAGCGTACCGGCGAACACGTCGCCTGCGCCGGTGGCGTCGACCGGGTCGGGGTTCGGGGGTACGGGGACCACCCGGGGCGTCGAGCCGTCCGTGACCAGGACGTCGCGGGCGCCGCAGGTGACCGTCACAGCGCGGGCGCCGAGCGCCAGGCAGCGTGCCGCGACGACCTCTGGGTCGTCGGTGTCGAAGAGCAGCCGCGCGTCGGTCGGGCACGACGGTGTCACGACGGTGGCGAGCGGCGCGGCCGCGGCGAACGCGTCGCGCGCGTCCGCGAGGCCGGTGAGCTTGGGCCGGACGTTCGGGTCGTAGGCCACCACGCCGCCGGCATCCGCCACCAGCTTCATCGCCGCCAGGGCCGCGTCACGCGCGGACGCCGAGATCGCCATCGTGATGCCGCTGACGACGAGCCCGGCCGCGGACGCGAACAGGTCCGCGGCCGCGTCGACGTGGGCGGGCGACAGCGTCGACCCCGCACTGCCCGCACGCCAGTAGACGAACTCGCGGTCGCCGACGACGTCCGCGCTGACCATGTACAGCCCGTTCGATTGCGGCGCCCGCACGACGTGGTCGACCTCGACACCGAGCTCCCCCGCCCTGTCGAGGATCGCGTCACCCAGCTCGTCGGCGCCGACGACGGAGAACAGCGTGGTGCGCGCGCCGGCGGCGGCCGACGCGGCGGCGGCGTTGAGCACGTCGCCGGAGTAGGAGAGCCGGAAGGTGTCGGCGGTGCGCAGCGGCTGCGTCGTGCGCAGCTCGACCAGCGCCTCGCCGAGCGCGACCACGAGACCGGTCATCGCGCGAACAGCTCGGCCAGCGCGGCCGGGTCGTCGGGGAGCCCGGAGCCCACGCCGGCCGCGACCGCGCCCGCCCGCAGGTAGGCGTCCACGTCGTCGAGCCGGACGCCGCCGGTCGGGATGACGGCGGCGTCCGGCAGGATCGTGCGCACCGACGCGAGGTAGGCCGGCCCGCCGGCGTGCGCGGGGAACAGCTTCACCGGACCGTGCGCGGCCGCGTTCGCGAGTTCGGTCGGCGTGAACCCGCCCTCGAGGAACGGGACGCCGGCATCCCGCGCCACGGTGCGGACGTCGGGCGCGGCGTAAGGCGACACCAGGAACGTCGCGCCGATGTCGACGGCGCGCAGTGCCTGCTCGGCCGTGGTGACGGTGCCGAGCCCGACGAGCGCGCCGTCGCCCGCCTCGTCGGTCACGCGCCGCAGTGCACGGGACCAGTCGGGGATCGTGGTGGTCAGCTCCACCACGCGGCAGCCGGCGCCGAGCAGCCGCAGTGCCCGCCCGGCCGCGGCGTCGGCGTCGTCGGCACGGAGTACGGGCAGCACCCGCTGGGCCCGGACGCAGGCGAGGAAGTCGGTCACGGCTTCGACCCTAGTCGTCGGGGGCGAGGCCGTTGCGGTAGGCGACCGTCACGGCCTGGGCGCGGTCGCGGGCGCCGATCTTCGCGAACAGGTTGTTCACGTGCGTCTTGACGGTAGCGGCCGAGACGAACAGCTGTGCCGCGATCTCCGCGTTGGGCCGCCCGGCTGCGATCGGCGTCAGCACCTCCGCCTCGCGCGCGGTCAGGCCGGCAGGCAGCTCGGAGTCGGGCCGCCCGCGTCCGGACGAGGACCGCTCGCCTCTCGACAGCGACTCGACCAGCCGGCGCTGCACCGCCGGGTCGAGCTTGGGCGGCACCGGACCGGACGGTCGCGGTCGCCGTCGCGATCTCCTCCGCGCTCGCGTTCTTCGTGAGGAAGCCCCGTGCGCCTGCCTGCAGGGCACCGAAGACGGACTCGTCGTCGGCGCCGGCCACCCGCTGCGTCGTCATCTGGCGGACGATGACGAACACGACCACCGCCGCGACCAGCGGGATGTCGACCGGGTTCACACTGGCCTCCGTACCTCGTGTCCCGAACTCTCGACGGCTTCGACGGTACGGAGACCGCGCGCAGAGGGGATCGGCGTCCGGACGGACGTCGCGATCTCCACCTCCGGGTGGAGGATCGCCTACGCGGGCTGGTAGACGACCTCGTGGTCGCGGAGCACGACCCTGCCCTTCGGGGCGACAGGAGACCAGTCGGTGCCCTTGACGGGCTTGCCGGTGAAGAAGTCGGTCGCGGCGTAGGTGAGGTCGGCGCGGCCCTCGTCGCCGATGGGAGTGCTGACCTCCACGGCGCCGGACTCGCCGGAGATGCCCACGTCGAAGCTCGGGTACCTGGTGAGCTTCCAGCTGAAGTCGTGCTCGTTCTTCCCCGCGCCACCGAGGGACGAGAACGGGCAGTTCGGCGGGTTCAGCGAATCCACCCGCACGCACTGCTCCAGGTGCGCGCGCACCTGCCGCCGGATTTCGGCCTTGGCGGACTCCTTCACCGTCAGGTCGAGCCGCACGTCGGCCTCCGCGGCGGACATGGGGAGGGCGGCGACCTTGGCGGACGTGGCGAGCAGCGGGTTGTCCGGCACCGTCAGCTGATAGCGGCCGGGGAACACGGAGTACTTGAACGCGGGCGCCTGGTCGAGTGCGCTGTCCTTGGGCTGCCTGCTGGAGACCAGCCGCTGCCCGTTGACGAGGTAGTACGGTGCCTTCGGGTTCACGATCGCGAGCAGGCCCGTGGCGCCGGTCTCCTGCCACTCGTCGATCAGCCAGTGCCCCCGCAGGCCCGAGTCGGACGCCTTCGACACCGCCAGCACCTGCGACTCCCGCCTGCCGAGCAGGTCGTACGTGACCCGCACCGACCGGCCGTCGCCGTCGCCTGTCGGCTCGCCGACGCGGACGTGACTGGGGGGCCTGTACTCCTTCGCCCGCAGCACGCTGTCGGTCATCAGCCGGGCGTCCGGCGGCTCCCAGGTGAACGTGCCCGGCTGCGGCCTGAGGTGGGAGAGCGCGCAACGCGCGTCGCGCTTGCCGAGGCAGGCGAAGTACGCGCTGACGACGTCCTTCGGACTCGGCCCGGTCGCCCGGTAGACGACGAGCCCGACCACCAGGAGCACGACGAGCACGACGACCAGGCCGACGCCCGCGAACAGCACCCGGTGCCGGAGGATGCCGGGAAGCCCGCCGCGCCTGATGGCGCCGAGGTCGAAGCTGCGCAGGGCGTCCCTCGGCGATGCGGTCGGCGTCGGCCGCGGCTTCTCGGCCGTCGTCGCGGGCCGCGCCGTCGCGGCCTTGCGGACCGGCCGGCCGCACGCCGTGCAGAACCGCTGGTCCGCGGTCAACCGACCGCCGCAGCCCGGACACGTCACGCTCACGTACCCATCGTGGCAGGTCGGCAGGACAGGTCTGCCGGGTACGGGTGAAGTTGCTACCGTGCAAGGGACACCGCCGGACGCCGGTCGCCGCGGCGGCAGCAGGAGCCGGAGCGTCGGGAGCAGCACGTCCATGGCGGTACCACGGGAGCCGACGAGCGAGCCGGAGGTAGGGGTCGAACGAGGAAGCGGGCGCGCATGACACAGCCACCAGCCGCGGGGTGGCATCCACCCGACCGGCCCGGCCCGCACGTGGGCAACGGGCAGTACCCGCGGCCCGTACCGCCCGCACAGTGGCCGGCGCCCTACCCGCCGCAGCCGCCGCGTCCGCAGCACAGGTACCCGACGCCGCCGCACCCGGTACCGCGGCCGCCGTACTCGGGGCCGCCGCTGCCGCCGCCGTCGGTCCCGGGAGCAGCGCCGCAGCCGTGGCCGTCGCCACCGCCGCGCCGGGTCGTGCCGCCGGTGCCGGTGACGGTCCCCGGTGACGAGGACCGCTACCAGCCGCCGCCGATCCAGCTGCCGCCCGCACCCGGCGACCACGGCAAGCTGCCGCCGCTGCCCACGGCCAAGCGGATCCCGTCCGACCTGCCGTTCGTCGTCAACCCGCGGGTCGGCATCTGGTACCTGCTCTACCTGATCCCGCTGCTGATCCTGCTGGCGCCGGCGGTGTACCTGCTCGCCACCGGTTACCTGGCCTGGGGCCTGGTGGTCCTCGTGCTGACGGTCGCCGCGTACATCTGCGCGTTCGGTTTCCGGCTCGTGGTGCTGGCGTGGAGCGGGCCGCTGCTCGCCGCCGACCGCAACCACCTGTGGGTGCAGGCCAGGAAGTGGCCGGTGCTCTGCGTGCGGATCCCGTGGGAGCTCGTGGGCGAGGTCCGGATACGCCGCTGGTTCCTGGAGAAGGTGGTCTGCGTCGTCCCGCGCGACCCGCGGATCGCGCGGATGGACGGCATGTGGTCGTCGATCGACCAGGCGCGGACGAGCGCGTTCTTCCACTCCCGGCTGACGGCGTCGACCAGGTTCGGCGACACGTCGGCGGAGACGACGCTGCGCGCCCTCGCCGACCTCGCCGCCGGGAGGGCCCACGTGGTCGGCGGCCCGGCCCCCGCCGAGCCCGCGCGGCAGCCAGGTGACGGCGACCCGGGCGCGCCGCCGACCCCTGGTTGATCACGTTAACGTGATCAACCGGTCCTGGAGGGAGGCGTTGCGGACGGGCGTCAGGTCCAGGCGAACAGGCGGGTCTCCGGGTCCTCGACGAAGTCGGCCACGTCGCGCAGGAAGCGCGAGCCCTGCTCGCCGTCGACGATGCGGTGGTCGAACGACAGGCCGAGCGTCGTCACCCGGCGCGGCACCACCTGGCCATCGTGCACCCACGGCTGCTCGCGGACCGCGCCGACGGCGAGGATGCCCGCCTCTCCCGGGTTGAGGATCGGCGTGCCCGAGTCGACGCCGAAGACGCCGACGTTGGTGATGGTGAACGTGCCGCCCTGCATGTCCGCGGGCGGCGTCCGGCCCGACCGCGCGACGTCGGTGAGGTGCTGCAGCGCGGCCGCCAGACCCGGCAGTGACAGGGCGTCGGCATCGCGCACGTTCGGCACGACCAGCCCGCGCGGCGTCGCCGCGGCGATGCCGAGGTTGACGTAGCCGCGCACCGCGATCTCCTGCGCCTGCTCGTCCCACCGGGAGTTGACGATCGGCGACCGGCGGATCGCGAGCAGCACCGCCTTCGCGACGAGCAGCAGCGGGCTCACCTTGACGCCCTCGAACTCCGGCAGCGTCTTCAGCCGGCGCACGAGGTCCATGGTGCGGGTGGCGTCGACGGTGACGAACTCGGTGACGTGCGGGGCGGTGAACGCGCTTCGCACCATCGCCGCCGCGGTGTGCCTGCGCACGCCGCGCACCGGGATGCGCGCCTCGCGGGCGGCGTTGTCGAAGGAGAGCTCGGGCACCCAGCCGTTCGCCGGCACGGTCATCGGCAGTCCCGGACCGCCGTGAGCGGCGGGCGCCGGTTCGGCGCCGGCCTCGGCGGCGGCCGTCACGTCCTCGCGGCTGACCGAGCCGTTCGGGCCGGTCGGGGTGACGCTGCGCAGGTCGACGCCGAGGTCCCTGGCCAGCTTGCGTACGGGCGGCTTGGCGAGCACGGTGACCGACGCGGCAGGCATCTCGACCGGTGCCGGCACGCTCTCGGTCGGGGCCGCTGCAGCCGGGGCCGCGGCAGCCGCGGCGGCGGACCTGCGGGGACGGCGCTTCGCGCTCGTCGCCTTCGGCCCGTAGCCGACGAGCACGCTGGTGCGCCCGTTCTCCTCCGGTACGGAGCCCTCGCCGGCGACGTCGTGGAAGTCCGACGTCGGGCCGCCCTCGCCGGCGTCCGCGTCGTCCGCCTCGGCCGGCACGTCGATCGCGATGATCGGCGTGCCGACGTCGACCGTGCTGCCCTCCTCCGCGTACAGCTCGCGGACGGTGCCGGCCCACGGCGACGGCAGCTCGACGACCGCCTTCGCGGTCTCGATCTCGACCAGGTTCTGGTTGACGGTCACCACGTCGCCCGGCTCGACCAGCCACTGCAGGACCTCGCCCTCGGTGAGGCCCTCACCGGTGTCGGGCAGCTTGAACCGCTTGAGTCCCACGCCGCCCTCCCTAGAACTCGAAGGTGTGGTCGACGGCCGCGAGCACGCGGTCGAGGTCGGGCAGGAAGCCGTCCTCCACCCGCGCAGGCGGGTAGGGCACGTCGAACCCGGTGACCCGCTGGACCGGCGCCTCCAGGTGGTAGAAGCAGCGCTCGGTCACCAGCGCGGAGACCTCGGCGGACAGGCTCGCCGTACGCGGCGACTCGTGCACGACGACCAGCCGGCCGGTGCGCTCGACGGACGCGTACACGGGGTCGAGGTCCATCGGCGACAGCGAGCGCAGGTCGATCAGCTCGACCTCGTGGCCGTCCTCCCGCGCGGCGTCGGCGGCGTCCATGCAGGTCTTGACGGACGGGCCCCAGGTGAGCACGGTGACGTCGCCACCGGAACGCAGCACCCGTGCCGCATGCAGCGGGTACGGGTTCGCCTCCTCGTCGAGGTCGGCCTTCTCGTGGTAGCGGCGCTTCGGCTCGAAGAACACGATCGGGTCGTCGGAGGAGACCGCCTGCTGGATCATCCAGTACGCGTCGGTCGGGTTGGAGCACGCGACGACCTTCAGCCCGGCGGTGTGGGCGAAGTACGTCTCCGGGGACTCGCTGTGGTGCTCGACCGCGCCGATGCCGCCGCCGAACGGGATCCGGATGACGATCGGCATCGGCACCCTGCCCTGCGACCGGTAGCGCAGCTTCGCGACCTGGTTGACGATCTGGTCGAAGCCGGGGAAGACGAACCCGTCGAACTGGATCTCGCAGATCGGCCGGTAGCCGCGCATGGCCAGGCCGACCGCGGTGCCGATGATGCCCGACTCGGCGAGCGGCGTGTCGATGACGCGGTCCTCGCCGAAGTCCTTCTGCAGCCCGTCGGTCACCCGGAAGACGCCGCCGAGCCGGCCGACGTCCTCACCCATGATGAGCACCTTGGGATCGTCCTCGAGCGCCTTGCGCAGGCCCAGGTTGAGCGCCTTTCCGAGCGTCACCTTACTCATGCGTGGCTCCCCTCGAACCCGGCGAGGTACTCCTCGTACTCCGCGCGCTCCCGTTCGAGCGTCGGACTGGGCTCGGCGTAGACCTGCTGGAACATCCGCATCGGCCCGGGATCGGGCAGCTCGATGCACCGCTTGCGGATCGACGCGGCGAGGTCGTTCGCCTCCTCGTCGACGGAGTCGAAGAACGCCTGGTCGGCGAGGCCGTTGCGGGCGAGGTAGACGCGCACCCGCTCGATCGGGTCCTTCAGCCGCCACTCCTCGACCTCGCTGGCGATGCGGTACCGCGTCGGGTCGTCGGTGGTGGTGTGCGGGCCCATCCGGTACGTGACGGCCTCGATCAGCGTCGGGCCGTTGCCCTCCCTCGCGCCCCGCAACGCCCGCTTGGTGACCTCGTGCACGGCGAACACGTCGTTGCCGTCCACCTGGACGCCGGGGAAGCCGAAGCCCTGCGCCCGCTGGTACAGCGGCGCACGGGTCTGCCGGGCCAGCGGGACCGAGATCGCCCACTGGTTGTTCTGGCAGAAGAACACGATCGGCGCGTTGAACACGCCGGCCCAGATGAACGCCTCGTTGACGTCGCCCTGCGCGGACGCGCCGTCGCCGAAGTACGCGAGCACGGCGTCCTCGGCACCGTCGCGCTGCATGCCCATGGCGTAGCCGGTGGCGTGCAGGCTCTGCGCGCCGATGACGATCGTGTACAGGCCGAAGTTCATCTCGGCGGGATCCCACGCGCCGTGGTCGACGCCGCGGAACAGGCCGAGCAGGTTCACCGGGTCGATCCCCCGGCACCACGCAACGCCGTGCTCCCGGTAGGTGGGGAACACGAAGTCGCCCGGCTCGAGCGCGCGGCCGGACCCGACCTGCGCGGCCTCCTGGCCGAGCAGCGAGGCCCAGATGCCGAGCTCGCCCTGCCGCTGCAAGGCGGTGCCCTCGGTGTCGATCCGGCGGACGAGCACGAAGTCGCGGTAGAAGCCGCGCACCTGCTCGGGGCTGAAGTCGACGTCCTCGTAGCCGGGGTGGGTGACCCGCTCGCCCTCGGGTGTCAGCAGTTGTACGCAGTCACCTCTCGGGCGTGTCGACGCCATGCTGTCCACGGTCACTCGAGTCTCCTCGTCTGTCGTTCGGCGGGCGAGGTCGTCGCCTGCCGGATGCGGGGCGCCGGGTTCGGCATGGGTGACATGCCGTCCGGAGCCCTGCGGTCCTGCCGTGGCTCCGTCGGGTGCACGGTAGTGCACCGTCCGGATGAGCCCGATGCTACGCGGTATCCGCCGGGTCGCGGCGGCCCTGCTCCCGAGGCCTGGGAGGAGTATCGCCGCCGATACCCGTTGCATTCCAAACGGACGAACCCCGGTACAACGTTTCGTCGACCTAGCTGGACGTCCTCGGAGTTGCCTGGGCGTCCAGGTATCCCTGCACCTCGACATGCCACGGGCGGTACGGTGCTCGGGTGGGACATATCACCGTGCCGTACCACCTGGACGAGCTGATCGACCCGTTCCCCGTGACCGTGCCCGACGGCTTCGTGGTCAAGGGGCCCCGCCCGAAGAGCGCCAGCTGGGACGCGTACACACCGCTGTACACCAGCGTCGCGCAGATGGTGTTCGGCACCGAGAACGCCATCATGTGGACGGGCGACTGCAGCCTGACCCTGGCCGCGGTCGCGGGGCTGCAGCGTCGCGGGATCGACCCGGCCGTCGTGTGGATGGACGCGCACGGCGACTTCAACACGCCGCAGACGACGCAGAGCGGCTACCTCGGCGGCATGCCGCTGGCGATGCTCACCCAGCGCGGCGAGGTCGACCTGCCCATGCACATCGGGCTGCGCGCCGTCCCTGACGAGCGGGTCATCCTCGCCGGCACCCGGTCGGTCGACCCGCCCGAGGAGGAGCTGCTCCAGGAGTCGCGCATCGAGCGCGTCGGGCTGGACGCGCTGTCGACCGACATGCTGCCGTCCGGGTCGATCTTCCTGCACGTGGACGTGGACGTGCTCGACGCGAGCGAGCTGCCCGGCGCGCGGTTCGCAGCGCCGGACGGCGCGTCGCTCGCGCAGCTGTCCGGTGCGATCGAGCGGGTCGCGCAGAGCACCCGCCTGGTCGCGGTGCACCTGGCGTTCACCGTCGACCCGGAGAAGCAGGACGGCGAGCGGACGGCCGCGGTGGCGCGCGGTCTCATCGAGGCGCTGCGCCGCGGCGGGTTCCAGGCGTGAGCGCGGCGGCGGTCCGGGTGGCGACCGGCGCCGACGTCGCGCCGCTCGCCGCGCTGCGCCGCACCTGGACCGAGGAGGACGGCCACGACAGGGGGGACGCGGACTTCGAGCAGCGGTTCGCCCGGTGGTTCACCAGGGAGCAGGCCCACCGGGTCACCTGGCTCGCGGAGACCGACGAGCGCCCGATCGGGATGCTCAACCTGCTGCTGTTCGAGCGCATGCCGCGTCCCGGTCGGCCGGCGGGCGGCTGGGCGTACCTCGCGAACATGTTCGTGCTGCACAGGTTCCGCAACGGCGGCGTGGGGCGGCTCCTCCTCGACGCCGCGGTCGGGTACGCCACCGACGCCGGGCTGGAGCGGATCGTGCTGCACCCGAGCGAGCGAGCGGTGCCGTTCTACGAACGCGCCGGTTTCGGCGGCGCCGACATGCTCCTCGTCCGGCATCTGGCCGAGGTGGCGTCGTGACCAGCGCCGTCGAGGACTTCGACCCGGACGACGTACGGGTCGCGCTCGACCTCGCGCCGAAGCACACGGGGTGGCTCCGCCGGCTCGCCTCGCTCGGCCCTCCGCACGAGTCGCCGGCGCTGCCGGACGGCGGCGAGGCACGTGCGGTGCTGACCGAGCTCGACGTCCCCGCGGAGGACACCGAGGAGATCGTCGCGGCGCTGCCCGACCCGGACAAGCAGCCGGAGCTGTGGTGGCTGCTCGAACGCACCCACCACATGCTCGTCGCCGACATGGGCGGCTTCAGCCCGATGGACGGCGGGCCGACGCTGCCCTACGAGCTGGGCGCGACCGCGCGCTACTTCTATGTCTACGTGTACTTGTCGACGATGCCCGCGGTGCGGCGATTCCACGCGGCACACGACATCCCGGACGACGTCGCATGGGCGACGCACCGCGACCTGGGCGAGAAGGTGGCGGTGCACCGGCGCAAGTACGGCGTCGGCGGCATGGACACCCAGTTCTGGTTCACCCTCCACCAACGCGGCGTCATCTACCGCCTCGGGCGGCTGCAGTTCAACCTGGCGCGCAAGGAGCGCAACCAGGGCGGGCTGTACCTCGACCAGCCGCTGCTCGGCACGCACGTCCCCGAGCTCGGCGGGCCGATGACACCCGAGGCGTGCGACGCGTCGTTCGAGGCGGCCCGGCCGTTCTTTGACCGCCATTTCCCCGAACATTGCGCGCGCGTAGCAGTCTGCACGTCCTGGCTGCTCGATCCACAGCTGGCCGAATACCTACCGGAGAAGTCGAACATCGTCAGCTTCATGCGTCGCTGGCGCATCATCGACGAGGTGCTCGAGCCCGCGGACGCGTCCATGCTGGAGTTCGTCTTCCGCCGCGACGAGCAGCCGCTCGACGAGCTTCCGCGGGACACCACGCTGGAACGCGCGGTCGTCGCGCACCTGAAGGCGGGCAGGCATTGGCGGACACCGACAGGCTGGCTGACGTTGCCCTGAGCAGTCGTCGTCACGGTGAACGTTGCCTCTCGATCTGACGGCGGATAGGTCGTAGGCTTCGTTCTCGGCCCGCCTCCACCAGGGGACTGCCGGCGACTTGCCGGCGTGGTCGGCGGTGAATCAACATGAGCGGTTGACGTGATCCGTCAGCCGTTCTGTCGTGCGTCCCCAGCGTGCACAATGCCGATATGCGGTTGGGGGCAACCGGATGGGCGACCTGCTGCGCCGGAGCGACTTCCGGTTGCTGCTCCTCGGGCTTTGCCTCACCATGTTCGGTGACCGCGCGCTCGTCCTCGCCAACGGCATCTGGGTGAAGAGCCTCACGCAGAGTGATGCGGCCGCGGGTCTGACCATCCTGCTGCTCGTCGCACCGTCGATGGTGTCGCCGTTTTTCGGCGTCGTCGTCGACAAGGTACGAAGGCGGCCGTTCCTGATCGTGCTGAACCTGAGCTGCGCCGCCGCCGTCGTGCCGCTGTTCCTCGTGCACGACAGGAAACAGGTGTGGATCGTCTACGCCGTCTCGTTCCTGTACGGGATCGGCTTGATCCTGAACGACTCGGCCGTCGCCGGCGTGCTGAAGACGATGCTCGGCGAACAGGAACTGGCGTCCGCGAACGGCGTCATCCAGACGCTGCGCGAGGGCATGCGCCTGGTGGTGCCGCTCGCCGGCGCGGGACTGTTCGCCGCGTTCGGCGGCCATGCCGTCGTGCTGCTAGACATGGCCACCTTGCTGCTCGGTGCGGCCGTGCTCGCCGTGCTGCGGCTGCGCGAACCCAGCCCGGTGCCCACCGGCCACCGGCTCCGCGGCGAGATGGTCGCCGGCATACGCCACATGTTCCGTACCCCTGAGCTGCTGACGCTGGTGCTCACCTGCGGCGCGGCGCTGCTCGTCATCGGCTTCGGCGAGACGATCGTCTTCGCCGTCATCGACCGGGGACTGCACCGGGCACCGGCCTTTCTCGGTGTGCTGATGTCGATGCAGGGGGCCGGCGCGATCGTCGGCGGCGCCACGGCCGCGCACGTCGTGCGCCGTGCCGGCGAGCTGACCACCGCGGCGTTCGGCCTCGCCCTGTTCGGCGTCGGGGACGCGCTGATGATGTTCGCGCACCTGCCGCCGGTACTGTTCGGATGCACGGTCGCCGGTGTCGGCCTGCCGTGGATCCTCGTCGCGCTCTACACGCTGATGCAGCGGCGGACACCGACGCACCTGATCGGCCGGGTGGCGACGACGGCGGAGGTGCTGATCGGCGGCCCGCAGACCGTCTCGATCGCAATCGGTGCCGCCCTCATCACGGTGGTCCACTACCAGGTGCTGCTGC
This sequence comes from Acidothermales bacterium, assembly GCA_017354575.1. Taxonomy (GTDB): domain Bacteria; phylum Actinomycetota; class Actinomycetes; order Streptosporangiales; family WHST01; genus WHST01. The sequence continues at coordinate 14,215 of JAFMQP010000004.1, forward strand.
TCGTGATGGCCGTCGTGCTCGTCGGCTGCGGCCTCGTCCTCGGCGCGCGGGCGAACGCCGCCGGTCGCTCGGTGCGCCCGGTCACCGCGCTCCCGCCGCCGATGGTGCCGGAGCTCTCCGGCCGGTACGGGAGCTCGGAGTCGTCGTGACCGCGGTCAGGCCGCGCGGAACTCCTCTGCCACGGCCAGGAACCGGTCGTTCGCCTCGACCTCGGCGACACTGATCCGCGCGCCCTCGGTGCCGAACGGCCGGACGGCGACGCCGCGCGCGTCGCAGCCGGCCGCGAACTCCGGCGTCCGGTCGCCGAGCCGCAGCCAGACGAAGTTCGCCTGTGTCGGCGGCACGTCGTACCCGTACGACAGGAGCGCGTCCCGCACGCGGGCGCGTTCGGCGACGATGTCCTGGACGCGGTCGAGCAACTCGCCCTCGGCGTCGAGCGAGGCGATCGCGGCCGCCTGCGCGATCGACGACACGGTGAACGGCAGCATGGTCTTGCGGACGGCGTCGGCCACCGGCTCGTGCCCGACGACGAAGCCCACGCGCAGGCCGGCGAGGCCGTAGGCCTTGGAGAAGGTCCGCAGCACGCACACGTTCGGCCGGTCCCGGTAGAGCGTCAGGCCGTCCGGAACGTCGTCGTCGCGGACGAACTCGCGGTACGCCTCGTCGACCACGACGAGCACGTCGTCCGGCACCTGGTCGAGGAACTCGGTGAGCGCGGCCCGCCCGACCACCGTCCCCGTCGGGTTGTTCGGGTTGCAGACGAAGACCGCCCTGGTGCGGTCGGTGACCGCCTTCGCCATCGCCTGCAGGTCGTGCGTCTCTTCGGTGAGCGGGACGTGCACGCTGGTGGCTCCGGTGAGCTGGACGAGGATCGGGTACGCCTCGAACGACCGCCACGCGTACACGACCTCGTCGCCGGGACCCGCCGTCGCGAGCACGATCTGCTCGGCCACGCCGACCGAACCGCACCCGACGGCGACGTGTGAGTCCGGCACGCCGAAGCGCGCGGCGATCCGCTCGACCAGCGCGACCGCGCCGTTGTCGGGATACCGGTTGACGTCCGCGGCGGCGCGCGCGATCGCTTCCCGCACGCTCGGCAGCGGGCCGAGCGGCGTCTCGTTGCTGGACAGCTTGTACGCCGTGCCGTCGGGCGCGACCGTCTGCTTGCCTGGCTTGTACGCGACCAGCGCGTCCAGCGTCTTGCGGAACCTCACCGGCCGGGATTCCGGGCGTGGCGGAGTCGTTGCTGTGCTCACGTCCACACTCTGCCACGGCCGGTCGTGCCGTGGAGCGGAAGGCCAGTTGACCGGAATCGCAGGCCACCTGCGGACTTAGCCTCGAAGGATGCGAGACGAAGCGACGTTCCGGGTGAAGGCCGGCCTGGCGGAGATGCTGAAGGGCGGCGTCATAATGGACGTCGTCACGCCCGAGCAGGCGAAGATCGCCGAGGCGGCGGGTGCGTGTGCGGTGATGGCGCTCGAGCGGGTGCCCGCGGACATCAGGCGCGACGGCGGCGTCGCGCGCATGTCCGACCCCGCGATGATCGAGGGCATCAAGGAGGCCGTCACCATCCCGGTCATGGCGAAGGCCCGCATCGGGCACTTCGCCGAGGCGCAGGTGCTGCAGGCGCTCGAGGTCGACTACATCGACGAGTCCGAGGTGCTGACGCCGGCCGACGAGGTCAACCACGTCGACAAGTGGGCGTTCGAGGTGCCGTTCGTCTGCGGCGCGACCAACCTCGGTGAGGCGCTGCGCCGGATCGGCGAGGGCGCCGCGATGATCCGCTCCAAGGGCGAGGCGGGCACCGGCGACATCGTCGAGGCGGTACGACACATGCGGATGATCACCGGGCAGATCCGCCGGCTCGCGGCGCTCGACGACACGGAGCTCGCGGCGGCGGCGAAGGAACACCAGGCTCCGCTCGACCTCGTCCGGCAGGTCGCGGAGGCGGGCAGGCTGCCGGTCGTGCTGTTCTGCGCGGGCGGCATCGCGACGCCGGCGGACGCCGCACTCATGATGCAGCTCGGCGCGGAGGGCGTGTTCGTGGGCTCCGGCATCTTCAAGTCGGAGGACCCCGAGCGCCGCGCGGCGGCGGTCGTCGAAGCCACCACGCACTACGCCGACCCCGCACGCGTCGCGGCCGCGTCCCGCGGCCTGGGCACCGCGATGACCAGCCTGGAGTCCTCGAAACTCGGCGAAGGCCAGCAGCTCGCCGGCCGTGGCTGGTAGCGACATGGCGAGACCGCCGCTGGTCGGCGTGCTCGCGCTGCAGGGCGACTTCGCCGCGCACGAGGCGATACTCGCGGCGCTCGGCGCGACGGCGTCCGAGGTACGCACGCCCGCGGACCTCGCCGGCGTCGACGCCCTCGTCATCCCCGGCGGCGAGTCGACCACGATGACGCTCGGCGTCGAACGCGAGGGTCTCGCCGGACCCATCCGCGCGCTGGCCGCCGAGAAGCCGGTGCTGGGCACCTGCGCCGGGCTCATCATGCTCGACCAGAAGCACCTCGGCGTCCTCGACGTCGTCGCCGAGCGCAACGCGTTCGGCCGCCAGGTGCGTTCGTTCGAGGCCGACCTCGACGTCCACGGCGTCAACGGCCCGGTGCGCGCGGTGTTCATCCGCGCGCCGTGGGTGGCGTCGTACGGACCGGACGTCGAGGTGCTCGCGGAGGTCGACGGGCACCCCGTCGCGGTGCGCCAGGGCCGCGTGCTCGCGGTCGCGTTCCACCCGGAGCTGACCGGCGACACCCGGATCCACCGGCTGCTGCTCGATGCGTAGCCGGGGCGGCTGACGTCGCCGGTCAGATGCTCGCGCCGCCGTCGGTGGTGAGCACCTGACCCTGCACGTTGGTGTGCTCGAGCAGCAGCATGCGGACGAGCGGCGCGACCTCGTCCGGCTCGGTCAGGTGGCCGGTCGGCGTGCGACGGACGATCTGGTCGAGCTGCGTCGAGCCGAGCACCGCGGACATCTCGGACGCGAAGAACCCGGGTGCGACGCAGTTCACCAGCACGCGGTCGCGCAGCTCCCTGGCGAGCGCCCGCGTCGCCGCCTCCATGGCGCCCTTCGTGGCGGCGTACGTGACCAGGCCGGGAAAGCCGCGCTGTGCGCAGATCGACGTGACGTTGACGATCCGCCCGCGGCGTCCCGCGGCGAGCAGCCGCCGCACGACGAGCCGGGTGAGCAGCAGCGGCGCGGTGAGGTTGGTCGTGACGATCGACGCCACCCGGTCCGGCGAGGTGTGCACGTGCAGCGAGTCCTGGCCGACGGCGGCGTTGTTGACCAGGCCGTCGACCACGCCTAGCTCGCGCTCGACGGTACGGACGAACGACGCGACCGCCTCGCGGTCGGTGACGTCGACCGGGCCGACGAGCGCGCGCCCGGTGTGCTTCCGGGCGAGCGCGTCCAGCTCCGGCGTCACCGTCCTGGCGAACGCCGCGACCGCGACGCCGCGACCCAGCAGGTCGCCGACGATCTCCAGGCCCAGACCGCGCGAACCGCCGGACACGAGGACGACGGAGGACGGTGGCACCAGGTCGTCAGCCGACATCGGTCTTCAACGTCTCCTTCACCGGTATCTCGGCGAGTCGGGTGAGCCGCCGCGGCACACCGTACTCCGGCAGCCGTTCGGCCGCCCACCGCGCGATGTCGGCGTCCGCGACCGACGGGTCGGCGACGACGTCCGCGACCACGACCTGGCCGACGATGGGCGCGCGCCGCGCGCGCACCCGCGCCCACGCCACCGCGGGATGCGCGTGCAGCACGTCCCGGACGACGCCGGCGGATATCTTGGCGCCGCCGACGTTGATCTCGTCGCTGCCGCGCCGGCCGATGATGAGCACGCGGTCGGCGGTCACCTCGACCCGGTCTCCGGTGCGCACCGGGCCGTCGAGCGTCGCGCCGTGGTGCGGCGACCGGACGACGAGCTCGTGCCCGTCGACGGACAGCAGCGGGCGTCCGGGCGCGGCGTGGTCCAGCCACTCGCGCGGGAACCCGGCCCGCCCGTCGTGCACGACGACCGCGGCGCCGACCTCGCTGGAGGCGTAGATCCAGCTGACCCGGGCCGCGGGGAAAGTCTCGCGCAGGCGGTCGAGGATCGGCTGGTCGACCGGCTCGCCGCCGAGCGTCACCTGCACGAGCGGCACCTTCGCGAGGTCCGCGCCGTGGCGGAACAGCGCCTGCCGCCAGAAGGTCGGCGTTCCGGACACGGCCGTGACGCCGTACTCGGCCGCGAGCCGCGGCCACTCGTCCAACTGGCCGGCGTCGACGGCGACGAGGTCCTGGCCCGGCTGGGTGAGGCTCAGCGTGACGAGCTGCCACCAGGCGTAGGTGCCCGGCGAGTACGGGCACAGCCACACCCGCGGCGGCTGCCTCCGGCCGATGGTCGTGAGCGTGCCGAGCGTGTGGCCGATGCGCTTCGGCCGGCCGGTGCTGCCGCTGGTGAGGATCCACAGCCGGCCGGGTTCGGGCTCGCGCGGGCAGGTCGGCGCGCTGGTCCCCGCGTCGGTCACGACGTGGAACCCGTCACCGCGCAGCTCGTCGCGCATGTCCTCGTCGACCCGTCCGGACGCGGCGACCAACAGCTCGGTGCCTGCGTCGACGTGGGTGCGGACGGCGGCGAGCGCCTGCCGCGACGTGCCGAGGACGGCGGCCGGGTCCGGCAGCGCGGACGCCCGCAGCTCCGCCCACGTCGTCACGTCACCGTCGACCACGACACGGTTGCGGTCGCCAGGAAGGTCGGCCACGTCAGGCCGCCTGCAGATCCTGCAGGAAGTCGAGCACGTCGCCCACCGTCGCGATACGCCGCAGGCCGGGGGCGTCGAAGTTGAGCTCGGTGCCGGTCTCGTCCTCCACGCGCAGCGCGAGTTCCGAGAAGTCCAGCGACCGGAAGCCGAGGCTGCGCAGCTCGGTGGACTCGTCCGCGGGGAGTGTCCCGCCTCTTGCGGCCAGCACCTCTCCCATCAGGTCGCGGATGCGCGACCGGTCCAGCGTTGCCATGGCTCGGACGCTAGCCAGACGGCACGGCCACTCGGTGAACTCGCATCGACCAGAGGGTGAACGACCCGCGAGAACGGCCGCGTGGCGGGCATCCGCTGGCATCCTCGTAGCCGTGCTACGAGACGCGGACACGACCGACCTCGACGCGATCAGGCGGTGGCGCAACGACGAGCGGGTCAGGGCGGTGAGCCTGACCGCCCACGAGATCGGCCCGGACGAGCATCTGCGCTGGTGGCGGCGTGCCAGCACCGACCCGACGCGCCGGGTGCTCGTGTACGAGCGCGACGGCGTGCCGTCCGGGGTGGTCAACTTCTTCGACCTCGACCCCGCCGCGCGCACGGTCGCGTGGGGGTTCTTCCTCGACCTGGCCGGCCTCGACGAGCGCGCCGAGACGCTGCCCGCGTGGCTGGAGATCCAGCGCGAGGCGCTCGATTTCGCCTTCGACGTGCTCGGCGTCGACGTACTCACCGGCGAGGTGCTCGAGCACAACACGATCGTCCGCCGGATGAACCGGCGGTTCGGCTTCACCGAGGGCGAGCCGGCCGTCCACACCGCCGGTGACCGCGTCGTCCGCGTCTACCCCATCCGCCTGCACCGGGACGACCGCAGGACTCGCACCACCGAGGAGAGCACAGCATGACCCGCGCGCCCATCCCGTTCGGCACGCACGAGATCGGCACGCACCGTCCGCCGGTCATCGTCGCCGAGCTGTCCGGCAACCACGACGGTGACCTCTCCCGCGCGCTGGACATCGTCCGCGCGGCCGCGGACGCGGGCGTCGAGGCGGTCAAGCTGCAGACGTACACGGCCGACACCATCACGGTGGACGCCGACGGTCCGTTGTTCCGGCTGTCCGACGACCACGAGCTGTGGGGCGGGCGCAACCTGTACCAGCTGTACCACGAGGCGCACACGCCCTGGGAGTGGCACGAGCCGATCTTCGAGCTCGCACGCGACCTCGGGCTGGTCGCGTTCTCCGCGCCGTTCGACCCGACGGCCGTGGAGTTCCTGGAGAAGCTGGACGTGCCCGCGTACAAGGTCGCGTCGTCGGAGATCGTCGACCTGCCGCTCGTCGCGGCGATGGCCGCGACCGGCAAGCCGCTCGTCATCTCCACCGGCATGGCGTCGCTCGCGGAGATCGACGCCGCGGTCCGTACGGCGCGCGGGGCCGGCAACGAGCAGCTGGTCGTGCTCGCGTGCACGGCGTCGTACCCCGCGCCGCCCGACGCGAGCAACCTGCGGACGATCCCCGTGCTGGCGGACGCGCTCGACGTGTACGCGGGCCTGTCCGACCACACGCTCGGCATCGGCGCGGCGGTGGCGTCCGTGGCGCTCGGCGCGACGCTGATCGAGAAGCACGTCACGCTGTCGCGCGAGGGCGGCGGCGTCGACTCGGCGTTCTCCCTCGAACCGGCCGAGCTGGCCGCGCTGCGCCGCGAGACCGACACCGCGTGGCGCGCGCTCGGCGAGCCACGGATCGGCCCGACGGCGGCGGAGGCGGAGGGGCTGCGGTTCCGGCGGTCGCTGTTCGTCGTCGAGGACGTCCGCGCCGGCGACACCGTGACACCGCAGAACGTCCGCTCGATCCGCCCCGCCGGCGGCCTCGAGCCGGCCGCGTTCGCCACGGTGGCCGGGCGCACCTTCCGCCGCGACGCGGCCAAGGGCACGCCGCTGACCTGGGACCTGCTCTGACCGTCTTCCATCAGGCGGATGCCTTCGCGTACGTGAGGTTGTCCCGGACTCTTACGGCCAACGGCTGCTCGGTGGAGAAGTCCTCGAGCGACACCCACCCGTCGTAGCCGACCTGCCGTAACGCCGCGAACAGCGCGGGCACGTCGACGACACCGTCGCGCAGCGGGGACATCTCAGCACGCCAGTCGACGCTGCCGTCCGGCCGGGTGCCGGCGCGCGCCCAGCGGGCGTTCTTCAGGTGCACGTGCGCCAGGTGGTCGCCGAGGACCTCCAGGCCGAGCCGGTACGGCGCCCAGCCCTCGTACACCATGTTGCCGGCGTCGTGGACGACGCCGACGTGCCGGGGGTCGAGGCCGTCGACGAACGCCGCCGCCGCGTGCGGGCTGAGCACCGGCGTCATGTGGTGGATCTCCACCAGCGCGCGGACGCCGTGCCGTGCGGCCAGCCGCGCCACCTCCGCGTACTCGGCCCGGCGGCGGTCCCACACGGCGCGGTAGCTCTCGGTCGGTTCGTACCTCGGCACCGTCACCCGCACCTGCCCGACGCCGAGCGCGACGGCCGCGCGCATGGCGAGGTCGACGTCGTCGGGCCGGTCGCAGCAGACGTAGGTGCCGAGCACGGGCATCGACAACCCCGCCGACCCCGTCGCCCGCAGGATCGCGGCCACGTCGTCGAGCAGGCCGGAGAACGGCCAGGTGCAACGGTTGCCGGCCCAGAACCCGGGTCGGCCGGCAGGCGACGGGTCCTGGTCGACGATCCGCCACTCGACGCCGTCGTACCCGGCGTCGGCGAGCTCCGCCACCGCCTCGTCGGGCGTCCACTCCGGCGTGCTCGCCGTGCAGACGGAGAACCGCATCACGCCTCCTCACACCGACCGGGAGTCCGGTGAACGATGATGGTCCATGTGACCGTGGACCTGCAGCCGCACCTCGTCGGCACGGGTGACGCCGCCGGGCCGCTGCCCGACGACGTCGTCCTCGACACGCTCGCCGGTGGCCTGGCGTCGCTGGGCCTCGACGGCGCCCGCGTGCTCGTCGTCGTCCCGGACCGGACGAGGTCCGGTCCGCTCGACCGGCTGTTCGCGTCCGTCCACGGAGCACTGGCCGGGCGGACGGCCGCGCTCGACGTGCTGGTCGCGCTCGGCACGCACCAGCCGATGCCGCCCGACCGCATCGCCGCGCATCTCGGCCTCGCCGACGCCGACGCGCTCGCGGCGGCGTACCCCGGCGTGAGCTTCCACAACCACGAGTGGTCGCGGCCGGACACGTTCGCCGACCTCGGCGAGATCCCGGCGGACGAGGTCGCGCGGGTGTCCGGCGGCCGGCTGGCCGAGGCGGTGCCCGTACGGGTGAACGCGATGGTGACGCGCTACGACGTGGCGCTCGTCGTCGGCCCGGTGTTCCCCCACGAGGTGGTGGGGTTCTCCGGTGGCAACAAGTACTTCTTCCCCGGCATATCCGGGCCCGAGGTCATCGACGTCTCGCACTGGCTCGGAGCGCTCATCACGTCCGCGGACATCATCGGCGCACCGGGTGTCACACCGGTCCGCGCGCTGATAGACGTTGCGAGCGCACGGTTGCCGCTGCGCCGGGTCGCCGTCGCCACCGTCGTCGCGCCCGGGCACGACGGCGACGGCATGGGCGTCCACGGCGTGTACGTCGGCACGACCGAGGAGGCGTGGGAGGCCGCGGCCGGGCTGTCCGCGCAGGTGCACGTCCGCTACCTCGACCGCCCGGTGCGCCGGGTGGTCTCGGTGATGCCGCCGATGTACGACGACATGTGGACGGCCGCGAAGGGCATGTACAAGGTCGAGCCGGTCGTGGCCGACGGCGGCGAGGTCGTCGTCGTCGCGCCGCACGTCACGACGTTCTCCGCGACGCACGGCCGGCACCTGCGCCGCATCGGCTACCACTGCCGCGACTACTTCCTCGGCCAACCGGACCGGTTCGCCGGCGTGCCGCGCGCCGTGCTCGCACACTCCACCCATCTCCGCGGCGCGGGCACGTACGACGCCGCCAGCGGCACGGAACGCTGCCGCATCACGGTGAGCCTCGCGACGGCGATCCCCGAGGACGAGTGCCGGGCGGTCAACCTGGCCTGGCGCGACGCCGCGAGTCTCGACCTCGACGCCCTCGCCGACGACCGCGACACCCTCGTCGTGCCGCACGCGGGAGAGCTGCTGTACCGCCTCCGCTGAGCTTTCGCCCGTCGTCCACGGATGCCGCTTCGGCCCCTCCACGGCGGGCGTCGGACGTGCCACCATGTGCCGGGAACGGATCCGGCGCGAGGAGTGAGCGACGTGCTCGACGAGGCCCGGTTGTTCTGGCGGCTGCACGCCGTGACCGTCGAGGTCGCCGTGCTGCGTGCCGAGGCGACGGCGGACCAGGCGCGGCGCGGCGACCCGCTCTGGCTGCGCGGGACGAAGTACGCGTACCTCACCGCGATCGAGTGCTGCGCCGACGTCGTGCAGCACGTCTGCGCGGAGGAGGGTTGGGGTCGGCTCGACGACGACGGCGACGCCATGCGGTCGGCCGGTGAGCACGGCCTGCTGCCCGGTGACCTCGCGGCGTCGATGCGGCGGCTGGTGGCGTTCCGCGACACACTCGTCCATCGGCACCTCGACGCCGACGACCAGCTCACCGAGCGACTCTCCGACCTGGACGCGCTGGACGCGTTCGTCGCCGCGGTCGCGGAGTTCACCGAGCGACGGGCCGGGGAGGGCTGACGCGTGGCGTGGTCCGAGACGGCCAGGCGCATCGGTGTCGGCGTCGGCGTGGGTGGTGCGGCGACGGCCGTCGGTGCCGCGCTGCTGGCCTACGAGGCGCGCCGGGCACGCGCGAAGGTCGGGTCGCCGGGAGAGGCACCGCGTACCGACGGCGTGTACGGCTCGGGCAGGGGCACGCCGTTGCGGCTGCTGGTCCTGGGCGACTCGCTGGCCGTCGGGCTCGGCGTCCACGACCCGCGGCAGACGTTCGCCGGCGCGGTCGCGACCCGGCTCGCCCGCGAGCGCGGGCGACCCGTCCGGCTGGTCAACGCGGCGAAGATCGGGGCCGAGTCCGCGCACCTGCCCGAGCAGCTCGAGCGCGGTCTCGCCGCCAACCCGAGACCCGACCTCACCCTCGTCGTCGTCGGTGCGAACGACCTGACCCACGGCCGGCACTGGTCCGAGTCGCTGCGGGAGCTGTCCGGGACGATCCACCGGCTCCGCGACGCGGGCAGCCAGGTCGTCGTGGGCACCTGCCCGGACCTCGGCACCGTGCAACCCATCGCACCGCCGCTGCGGCAGCTCGCCGCGCGGCTGAGCACCAGCTACGCGGCACACCAGCGGGAGGCGGCCGTCGAGGCCGGCGCACACGTCGTGCCGCTGGGCGAGCGGCTCGGTCCGAGCTTCGCGAAGGACCCGGGCAGGTACTTCGGGCCGGACCGGTTCCACCCGTCGGCGGACGGATACCGGCTCGGCGCCGAGGCGGTGATGCCCGCCGTCCGGGCCGCGCTGGCCGGGCGCGAGCCGTCGAAGGGAACCACCGACCACGCCACCCACACGAGGACGAGAGGCACCGAACGCTCCCGGCGCACCCGCGGCTCCCCCGCGCGGGAGCCGCGCAGGGAACAGCTGCAGCGCTGAGGTCAGCTCAGCGCGAGGAGGGCGTCGGCGACGCGCCGGCGGCCGCGGCCGTCCACCAGGTGCCAGCCGGTACGCCGCAGCCGGGTCCGTTCGGCCGGGTCGGTGAGCAGCCGGGCCAGTCGCATCGCCGCCGCGTCCGGTCGCGTACGGAGGTCGTCGAGCGCGCCGAGGCCGGCGACCGCCTCGGTCGCCACCCCGCGGTCGTGGCCGATCCGCTGGTTGGCGGCGACGCGGACGACGGCGGTCGCCGCGCCGAGGCACAGCAGTTCCCAGGTCGAGCTGCCGGCAGCCGCGACGACGACGTCCGCGGTCGCCACGAGCTCGGCCAACCGGTCCGTCGGCGGGATCGGCGTAACGTGCTGGCCGTCCCCGAGCGGCACCGCCGTCAGCTCGGCGGCGAGGTCGTCACGTCCCACCACGACCGTCGCCTCGAACGAGCGGCCGGTCAGCGCCAGCGCACGCAGCACCGCCGGCCCCGCGCCGAACGCGTCGGTGCCGCCGAAGAACGCGAACACGCGCGGCACGGGGACGTCGGCGTCCTCGCGCGGCACAGCGGGGCGGGCGCGCAGCAGGTCGTCGCGCAGCAGCGCGTACTCCAACCCGGCCAGCCGGCGCACGCCGTCCGGCAGCTCGACGGCGTCGTCCTCCGCGCCCAGGTTCTGGTCGACGTACAGGTCCGCCTCGTGGCCGCGCAGCTCACCGTCGACCATCGCCGCGACCGGCACCCCGGACGCGCGCAGCCGACGCGAGACCTCCGGCGACAGCAGGTACGAGTCCAGCACCACCGCGACGGGCCGCAGCGCGAGCACCGCGGCGACGTACGCGTCGACGCCGGATGCCGGCGCGAGGACGTCGAATCCCTGTCGTACCACCCGTTCCCGCGCCCACCCCAGCCCGTCGAGGTCGGCGACGAAGGCCGGCGCGCACCCGCGGGAGGCCAGCTCCTCCGCGAGCGCCAGGCACCGCATCACGTGCCCGACGCCGACGGCGGGCCCGGCGTCGCAGCAGAACGCCACGACGCCCGCGTCCCCTCGCCTCACCCGGCCGCCAGCGGTTTCTGCTCGACGTTCGCGTTCAACGCCACCACGTCCGGCCGGGACCGCA
>JAFMQP010000288.1 GCA_017354575.1 Acidothermales bacterium
GAACCTCGACTCGGCGGAGTGCGCGGAGCTCATGCGTACGTTCATCAGGACACATCCCGACCTGTGGAACGACGACATCGGCGAGCAGAGATGAGCCGCTGTTCACCAGGCGTTCACCGTCAGGTCGCTGGGTCATGACCGTTCGATGAGGCATGCTTTGGGCTCTATGGCGGAAAGGGTCTTCCTGCACGTAGGTGCGCCGAAGACGGGGACGACGTACCTGCAGCACATCCTGTGGAACAACCGTGAGACGTTGAAGCAGGCGGGGTTCCTGCTGCCGGGCACGCGTACGGCGCACTACCAGGCGATGGGCGACCTGCGGCGGGGGCTCTGGCACGACCCGGCGGGGACGTGGACGTGGGACCGGATGGCCGCGACCGCACGGGACTGGCCCGGCACCGTCATCCTCAGCGAGGAGATGCTCGGCGCGGCGACCGCGGAGGAGGCGGCGTCGGCGATCGAGCGGTTCGCGCCCGCCGAGGTGCACGTCGTCGTCGCCGGACGCGACCTCTGGCGTACCGTCCCGTCGAGCTGGCAGCAGGCGGTGCGGGCGCGCGGCCTGGGCCGGTTCGGGGCGTACGTGACGGCGCTGCGGTCCGGTGTCTACCCGCAGTTCTGGCAGCACCAGACGCCGCTGCCGATCCTCGAGCGATGGGGCGCGACCCTCCCCCCGGAGCGGCGCCATCTCGTCACCGTGCCCGCGGCGGGCGCGGATCCCGAGCTGCTGTGGGCGCGTTTCTCCGAGGTGGTCGGCATCCCCGCGGGGCTGTGCCGGACCGACGTCGAGCAGGGCAGGGGCAACACGTCGCTCGGCGCGGCGGAGACCGAACTGCTCCGCCGGGTCAACGTCGCGCTCGGCGACGACTACCCGCTACGGGCGCCGTACGTCAACGCGGTGCACCGGCACCTGCAGAACCCCGTGCTCATGCTCCGGCCGCGCGGCGAACGCTTCAGCGTGCCCGCCGAGCACGCCGACTGGCTCGACGCCGTCGCGCACCAGATGGTCGAGGAGCTCAAGGCGTTCCCGTGTCACGTCGTCGGAGACCTCGACGACCTGCTGCCGGCGGACGTCTCGGTCCTGCGTTCACCGGACGACGTCACCGACGCCGAGCTGGCCCAGACGGCGGTCGAGACGATCGTCGGGATGCTGCGGCACGCCGAGACGCTCGTCGCCGAGGCGGCGCCGCCCCCGCCGCGCCGCCGCCGCGGGCGGATGACCCGCATGCTGTCGCTGGTCATGCGGGCGCTGACCCCGTCGTAGGGCGGCGGTCAGCCGACCTCGCGCAGGCGGGGGAGCAGCTCCGCGGTGCGTTCGGCCTCGGCGACGGTGTCGTCGGAGCGCAGGATCAGCAGGATCTCGGTGATCCCGACACGTGCGAACGCCTCCGTCTGCCGCAGCAGCTCGTCGGCGTCGTCGCCGACGCCGAGCTGCACCGAACGCCTGACGGCGGCGGGGTCACGGCCGACGTCCGCGCAGTGCCGGTCCAGGATTTCGCCGGACTCGGCGACGGCCTCCGGCGTGCCGCCCGCGGCGTTCCACACGTCGGCGTACTCGGCGGTGATCCGCAGGGTGCGCTTCGGACCAGAACCGCCGATCCAGATCGGCGGATGCGGTTGCTGGACGGGCTTCGGCAGGGCGACCGCGTCCTTCACCTGGTAGTGGCGTCCGTCGAAGGTCGTCCGTGGCTGGGTCCACAGTGAGCGGATGATCTGGACGGCCTCCTCGAGCCGGTCCGCACGGTCGTTCCTGGTGCCGAACTCGAGGCCGAGCATGGTGTGTTCGTTCTCCGCCCAGCCCGCGCCGATACCGAACTCCAGCCGGCCACCGGACAGGTGGTCGACGGTGACCGCCGTCTTCGCAAGCACGCCCGGATGCCGGTACGTGTTGCCGACGACCGCGCAGCCGATCCTCGTACGCGACGTCGCCTCCGCCATCGCCGCGAGCTGCGTCCACGCCTCGAAGATGTCGCCGTCGTCGCGGGGCCCGAGAGTGGCGAAGTGGTCCATGACCCAACAGCTCTCGAAGCCGGCGTCGTCCGCGATGCGCCAGACGTCACGGAGCTCGTCGATGTCGGCGTTCTGGCTGCGCTTGAGTCCGAAACGGAGTGTCATGCCGTCACTCTTCCATGCGAGGATCCGGCCGTGAAGGCGATCCGGCTGCGCGTGCTCCCTGGTGAGTTCGCCGTCTGCCGGCTGCCCGCCGACGCGCCGGTCCCGCGCGTTCCCGGTGCGGCGGAGCTGTTCGCGGTCACCCGCACCCGTGACGAGCTGTCCGTCGTGGGCCCGGTGTACGACGTGCCTGCCGACGCCGTCGTCGAGCCCGGCTGGCGCGCGCTGGGCGTCCTCGGCCCGCTGGACTTCGCGCTCACCGGCGTCCTCGCCGGCATCGCGGTACCGCTCGCGGACGCCGGGGTGTCCGTCTTCGCCGTGTCGACGTACGACACCGACTACGTGCTCGTGCGGGCGGACGCCCTGCGTTCGGCGCTCGACGTGCTGCGCGGCGCGGGACACGAGGTCGACGAACGACGAGAGCGCGGGCTCAGTCCCTGAAGGACAGGCCGTGCGCCGCCAGCGCCTCGCCGAGCCGGCGGATCGCCTTGGGGCCCATACCGTGCAGTTTCCCGAGCTCCCTCGCGGTGACGTCGGTCAGCTGTTCCAGCCGGGTGTAGCCGGCGGCGGCCAGCGCGCGTCGCGCGGGCTCGCTGAGACCGGTCGGCAGCGGTGTTTCGCCGTCCGTGGGCATGGACCGCCCCTCCCGTGTCGGTTCACCGTTGCGGGCAACTGGCATGCTGATGGTACGGGGTCGGGCACCTTGTCCCACCCAGACGGTTGGAGATCGTCATGAAGACAGTGGTGTTCGTCATCGGCGTGCTCGTCGCGCTGGCCGGAGCGGTCTTCGCCCTCCAGGGTGCCGGCGTGCTCCCGGGCAGCATGATGTCGGGCGACCCGAAGTGGACCGTCATCGGTGTGGTGATGGTCGTCGTCGGCCTGTTCGGCGTCTTCTTCGGCCTTCGTCGCGGCGGCAGGGGAACTCGCGGCGCCTAGACTACGTGTGCCAGCAGAGCGCCCCACAGGAGAGTCGCGATGACAGACCGACCGCCGCTGCCGCCGTTCGACCGCGCCGCCGCGTCGAAGAAGGTGCAGGCGGCGGAGGACGCCTGGAACACCCGCGATCCGGAGCGGGTCGCGGGGGCGTACACCGTGGACTCGGTCTGGCGTAACCGCGACACGTTCATCGACGGCCGGGAGGAGATCGTCGCGTTCCTCACGGCCAAATGGGAACGGGAGCTCGACTACGCCCTGCGCAAGAACCTGTGGTCGTTCACCGAGAACCGGATCGGCGTGCGGTTCCAGTACGAGTCCCACGACGCGTCCGGCCAGTGGTGGCGCAGCTACGGCAACGAGCTGTGGGAGTTCGACGAGCACGGCCTGATGCGCAGGCGTGAAGCCAGCATCAACGACGTCGCGATCGCGGAGTCGGAGCGCCGGATCTTCGGCCCCCGGCCGGAAAGCGAGCACGGCCTGGAGTTCCCGATCCGCTGAGCCCGGCGCTACCCGAACGTGATGACGACCTTGACGTCGTCGTCGTGCGCGGTGAACGCGTCGTGGAAGTCGGCCAGCGGCACGCGGCGGCTGACCAGCCTGGCGAGCCAGTCGTGCGGCGCCTCGGCGAGGGCGTCGAGCGCGAGCCGGTAGTGCCGGATGTTGGCGTTCACCGACCCGACGATCGCGTCGTTCTCCAGCACGATGTCGCGGTTCAGCCTCCCGACGTCCGTGGTGAGGTTGCGGCCCGTCGGCGAGACGCCGGTGAGGCAGACGATGCCGTACGAGCCGGTGTTCGCGATCGCGTCGAACACCAGTGCGCCGACGCCGGTCGCCTCGACCACGACGTCCGGACGCAGTCGGCTGACCACGTCCTCCATCGGCTCGCTGTGGTACGTCGCCCCGAGATCCCTTACCAGCGCGGGCTTCGGGCCGTCGGCCATGCGGTCGAGGACGTGCACGTCCAGGCCGCGCTGGACGCCGAGCAGCGCCGCGAGCAGGCCGATCGGCCCGGCGCCCGTAACCAGCACGGTACGCGGCTCGAACCAGGCACGGCCGCCGATCCGCTCGACCTGGTCCCACGCCTTCGCGACGACGCTCGTCGGCTCGGTCAGCACACCGGCGTCGCCGAGCGCGGGGTCGAGGCGCACGGCGTAGTCGGTCTCGACGGCCCACAGCTCGCTTCCGTACCCGTCGACCTCCTTGATGCCGCGCTCGACGTACCGTCCGTTGCGGCACATGTCGAACTCGCCGCGGGCGCACGCACCGCACGGCTCGGGGTCGGGACGCCGGACGACGCCGACGACGAGGTCACCCGGGGTGAAGCCACTGCCCGACGGCGCCTCGACGACCTCGCCGAGCGACTCGTGGCCGAGCACCAGCCGGTCGCGTCCCGGCGGCGTGAACCCGTACTCGCCTGCCGCGATCTCCTTGTCGGTGCCGCAGACGCCGAGCGCGCGGGCGCGTACCAACAGCTCGCCGGCACGCGCCTCGGCGTCGGGTACCTCGTCCAGCTCCAGCGAATCCGGGTGGTCGGGGCGTACGGTCAACGCGCGCATCCGGTCTCCTCGCGGTCGTGGCGGTCCTTGCCGGAATGACCATGCCACACCGGATGTCCCGACCGGCTCGCACACCGCCGCCGACGGCGGCAGGCCGAACGAGCCTCCGTCGCCGTCCGCCGGCGCCGTCCGCCGGCGCGGCGACGCCTTTCACCGTAGCCTGGAAGGGTGCCCGCCACACCGGTCGAGGAACGGATCGCGCGCCGCCGTGCGCTCGTGCCCGCGATCACGTATCCCGAGTCCCTGCCCGTCAGCGCGCGCAGGGACGACCTCGCCGCCGCCATCCGCGACCACCAGGTGGTCGTCGTCGCGGGCGAGACCGGGTCGGGCAAGACGACGCAGCTGCCGAAGATCTGCCTCGAGCTCGGCCGCGGCGTCCTGGGCACGATCGGCCACACCCAGCCGCGTCGGCTCGCCGCGCGCACCGTCGCCGAGCGCATCGCGGAGGAGCTGCGTACGCCGGTGGGCACGGTCGTCGGCTGGAAGGTGCGCTTCACCGACAGGTCCAGCGACGACACGCTCGTGAAGCTGATGACCGACGGCATCCTGCTCGCCGAGCTGCAGAACGACCGGATGCTGCGGCGCTACGACACGATCATCGTCGACGAGGCGCACGAGCGCAG
>JAFMQP010000289.1 GCA_017354575.1 Acidothermales bacterium
GCGGCGTCGATCGCGCCCTCGGCGGCCCCGGCCCCGACGAGCGTGTGCAGCTCGTCGATGAACAGGATGATATCGCCGCGGGTCTTGATCTCCTTGAGCACCTTCTTCAGCCGCTCCTCGAAGTCACCGCGGTAGCGGCTGCCGGCGACGAGCGCGCCGAGGTCGAGCGTGTAGAGCTGCTTCTCCTTAAGCGTCTCGGGAATCTCGCCCTTGACGATCCGCTGCGAGAGGCCCTCGACGACGGCCGTCTTGCCGACGCCCGGCTCGCCGATCAGCACCGGGTTGTTCTTGGTGCGGCGGGACAGCACCTGCATGACCCGCTCGATCTCCTTCTGCCGGCCGATGACCGGGTCGAGCTTGCCCTCGCGGGCGGCCTGGGTCAGGTTGCGGCCGAACTGGTCGAGCACCAGCGACGTGGACGGGGTCGCCTCGCCGGACGCGCCCGCGGCCGCCGGCTCCTTGCCCTGGTAGCCGGTGAGCAGCTGCAGCACCTGCTGCCGGACCCGGTTGAGGTCGGCGCCGAGCTTGATCAGCACCTGGGCGGCGACGCCCTCGCCCTCACGGATCAGGCCGAGCAGGATGTGCTCGGTGCCGATGTAGTTGTGGCCGAGCTGAAGCGCCTCGCGCAGGCTCAGCTCCAGGACCTTCTTGGCCCGCGGGGTGAAGGGGATGTGCCCGGACGGCGCCTGCTGGCCCTGGCCGATGATGTCCTCGACCTGCTGCCGGACGGCCTCGAGCGAGATGCCGAGGCTCTCCAGAGCCTTGGCCGCGACACCCTCACCCTCGTGGATGAGGCCGAGCAGGATGTGCTCCGTGCCGATGTAGTTGTGGTTGAGCATCCGCGCCTCTTCTTGGGCGAGGACGACAACACGGCGAGCTCGGTCGGTGAACCGTTCGAACATCAGTCGTCTCCCTCGGCGCGGCTCGGGCACCGGCGGCTCCGGCCCCTTGTCCGACGCATGCTAATCCCCCGTACGTACTCCTTCGAGTCGAACGCCGCTCGGGTTGGCGCCCTCCTCGAACCTGCTTGTTCCATGCTGACCACAACCGCATCCGCTATGCCCGTCTTCCGGGCCTGTTCGTGCCGCATTACGCGCCAAGCGAACGCGACGACGTCCGCCCTCCCTGCGTGACAGACCGTGGCATTGCCGACATCCTCCGTCAATTATCCCCCGCCGCACCGACAGCGGGCAATCCGACGCGGGCGCGCAACAGCGCGGCGAGGCTCGCCTCGCCGCGCTGGGCCGATACCGTTGTGAACTTGTTACGCGAGTCGCGTCAGTGGGCGGCCCGGTAGGCGTCGACGACGGCGGACGGGATACGCCCGCGCTCGCCCACGTCGTATCCGTTCTCGATCGCCCAACCGCGCACGTCTGCGGTGGTGGCGCCGGCGATCTTGGCGCCCCGCCTGCCGCCGCGACCACGAGCGGCACCACGGCCGGAGATCTTGCGCCCGAACCCGACGTACCTGCCGACCGAGTCGCGGATCTCCTTCGCGTGCTTCTTGCACACATCGACCTCGTACGTGGCACCGTCCAGCCCGAAGGAGATCGTCTCCACGCCCTCGGTCTCGTCGCCATGGAGGTCACAGACGAGCAGGTGCAGGACCTTCTGAGCCACCGCTTTTCCCTTCCACGAAGAATTGCTACGGGTCATCTCACCAGTAAAGGAGTACCCGTGGCAAATCAGCGGGCGGCGGCGTGGCGCGGTACAAGTCACCGACTAGTCGCGCTTCGTGTCGTCGTCGTTCTCGGGAGGCGGTTCGTCCCGATCCGCGTCCTTCTTTTTCGTGAGCTGCGAACGTATTAGCCAGACGACGAATGCGATGACGACCGCCGCCATGACGAACGGCGGTACGAGTGCGGACACGATGTCATACACAAAGACCTCGGGTCAGGGCTTCACCATCGGAAAGGTAATCGACTCGCGCAGCGGAAGACCGGTGAAGAACAGCATCAACCGGTCGATGCCCATGCCCATACCGCCGGCCGGCGGCATGCCGTACTCGAGCGCGCGCAGGAAATCCTCGTCGACGCGCATCGCTTCGTCGTCACCGGCCGCGGCGAGCGCCGCCTGGGCGACGAACCGGTCCCGCTGGTCGGCGGGATCGATCAGCTCGGAATATCCGGTGCCCGCCTCCACGCCCTGCAGGTAAAGGTCCCACTTCGCGGCCAACAACGGGTTCTCGGGATGAACGCGGGTGAGCGGTGACGTTTCCTTGGGATAGTCACGCACGAACGTCGGCTCTACCAACGTCGGTGGCACGAGCTCGTCGAACAGTTCCTCGGCAATGCGGCCGGCACCCCATGAGTCGTGCACGTCCACACCACGTTTGTCGGCGAGTACGGCCAGTTTCTCGCGCGGTGTCTCGGCCGAGACGTCCTCGCCCAATGCCGTCGACAGCGCACCGAACATCGTGACCGCTCGCCATTCGCCGCCCATGTCGTACTCGGTGCCGTCGAAATGGCGTACCACGGTCGACCCGAACGCGGCGACGGCGGCGTGCTGATAAATATCGCGCGTCAATGCCGCCATCGTGTCGTAGTCACCGTAGGCCTCGTACACCTCGAGCATCGTGAACTCGGGGTTGTGCGAACGGTCGACGCCCTCGTTGCGGAAGTTCCTGTTGATCTCGAAGACCTTGTCGACGCCGCCGACGAGCAGCCGCTTGAGGTACAGCTCCGGCGCGATACGCAGGTAGAGCGGCATGTCGTAGGCGTTGATGTGCGTCACGAACGGCCGTGCGGTGGCGCCGCCCTGCAACACCTGCAGCATCGGCGTCTCGACCTCGACGAAGCCGCGGTCCTGCATCAGCTCACGCGTCGCACGCACGACCGCGCTGCGCATCTCGAGCATCCGGCGGCTGTCCGGGTTGACCAGCAGGTCGACGTAACGCTGCCGCACCCGCGTCTCGGGATCGGTGAGGCCGTGCCACTTCTCCGGCAACGGGCGGATCGCCTTGCTCGTGATCGCCCACTCGTCGGCGAGTACGGACAGCTCACCGCGCTTGGACGTGATCACCTCGCCGGTGACGCCGACGTGGTCGCCGAGGTCGACGTCGGCCTTCCACGCGGCGAGGGAGTCCGCGCCGACGCGGTCGAGCGAGACCATGACCTGCAGGCGGTCGGTACCCTCCTGCAGCGTGCCGAAGCACAGCTTGCCGCCGACGCGGCTCAACATCAGGCGTCCGGCGACGCTCACCCGCTCGCCGGTGTGGGTGTCGGCGGCCAGCCCGTCGAATCGCGACCTGACATCGGCGATCGTCGCGGTGCGCGGGTAGCCGAGCCGGTACGGCTCCACGCCCGCGGCACGCAGCCGGTCGACCTTCTGGCGGCGTACCCGGATCTGCTCGGGCTGGTCGTCGTGTTCGCTCACCGGGCCAGGCTATCCGCGCCCCGTACGGCGCCTCGACGCGATTACCCCGTCCCGTGGAAGGCCCGGCGTCCGCGAGCTTCCCACGACGAACCCGTGCTTCCCACGACCTGTACGTCGTGGGAAGCACGGGTTGATCATGAGAACATGATCAACCAGGGACGCCGCTCAGATGTCGTGCTGCTCGCTGCCGACGTTGCGTTCCCACACCAGGCGCAGGCCGACGAGGGTGAGCCACGGGTCGTGCACGGTGATGGTGCGCGACTCGGCGACGACGACGGGCGCGAGGCCGCCGGTGGCGATCACGGTGACGTCGTCCTTGCGCAGGCCGAGCTCCGCGATCATCCGCGCCACGATCCCGTCGACCAGGCCGACGAAGCCGTAGAGGATGCCGGACTGCAGCGCCTCCACCGTGGACTTGCCGACCACCGACCGCGGCTTGCGCAGCTCGACCTTGAGCAGCTGCGCCGCGCGCCCGGCCAGTGCGTCCACGGAGATGTCGATGCCGGGTGCCAGCGCGCCGCCGAGGAACTCGCCCTTGTCCGACACGACGTCGAAGTTGGTGGACGTGCCGAAGTCGACGACGATCGCGGGGCCGCCGTAGACCTCGTGCGCGGCGAGGGTGTTCATGATCCGGTCGGCGCCGACCTCGCGCGGGTTGTCGTACTTGATCGGCACGCCGGTCTTGACGCCGGGCTCGACGATGACGGTGGGCACGTCCGCGAAGTACCGGTTGCAGAGCTGGCGCACCTGCTGGAGCACGTTGGGCACCGTCGAGCACAGCGAGATCCCCGTGACCTCGGCGCCGCCGGGCTCCGGGTACTGCGCGAGCAGTCCCTGCAGGACGACCGCGAGCTCGTCGGCCGTACGCAGCGGATCGGTGGCGATACGCCACTTCTCCGCCATCACCTGGCCCTCGAACAGGCCGAGGACGGTGTTGCTGTTACCGACGTCGATGGTCAGCAGCATGAGCCGACATTACTCGTCGCGCCGGTCGCGGACCTCGCCCGCCAGCACGTCGAGCAGCGCCTCGGCCTGGTCGGGGGTGAGCGCCCCTGCCGCGAGCGCGCGGTCGGCGGTGAGCCGGGCGAGCGTGACGTACGCCGCCGCCGCGGCCGGGGAGGTGCCGTCGAGCTCCGCGCGGTGCGCCGCCACCGTGTCGGCGTCGCCCCGCACGACCGGGCCGGTGCGGGTGCCGGGCGCGGCGAGCGCCTGGTCGACGGCGGCGTGGACGAGCGGCCCGAGCAGGCCCTCGACGTCGGGCAGCTCGGCGCGGCGCAGCAGGTCGGCCGCCTGGGCGACGAGGGTGACGACGTGGTCGGCGCCCACGGTGAGGGCGGCGTGGTAGAGCGCGCGGCGTTCCTCCGGCACCCAGACCGGCTCGCCGCCCATCTCGATTACCAGCCCCTCGGCGATCGGGCGGAGCACCGGCAGCGTGGTGACGCCGAAGGGGCAGCCGGACAGCCGGCCGAGGTCGAGCGAGGTGCCGGTGAACGTGGTCACCGGGTGCAGGGCGAGCGGCAGCACGCCGAGCGCCGTCATCGGTTCGAGCACGCCGACGCCGTAGCGCCCGCTCGTGTGCGCGACCAGCTGCCCGGTGCGGACGGCGCCGACCCCGGCGAGCCCCGCGACCAGGCTCGGCAGCACGTCCTCGGGAACGGCGAGCAGCGCGAGGTCGACGGTGGCGACGGCGTCCTGCGGCGGGAGCAGGCGCGCGCCGGGGAGCATCGCCTCGGCCCGTGCGCGGGAGGAATCGGACGCCGCCGACGCCGCGACCACCCGGTGTCCGGCACCGGCCAGCGCGGCGCCG
>JAFMQP010000290.1 GCA_017354575.1 Acidothermales bacterium
GCTCGAGTCCGCCGGCCTGCTCGTCCGCGTCCCGCGGCGGGTGAACAAGGACACCGAGCTGGTTCCGTTGGTGCGACTGCAGTTCCGTGGTCTGCCGGAGAGCGGACGCAGGGCGTTCCGGTTCGACGACGTGACCGACTCGCGTGGGCGTACCTTCGACGGCTCGACGGTCATCGGGGCGTTCGCCGCGTCCCGCAGCGTGTACGCCGCCGCGCTCGCCACCGAGCTGGACGGTGTCGGCCGCGTGTGGCAGCAGGCACTCGCGTCGCCCAAGGAGCCGGCGCGCGTCGCGACCGGCCCGTGCAAGGAGGTCGTCGTCCGCGGCGCCGACATCGAGGCGAGCGGTGGCGTCGACGCGTTCCCGCACCCGATCTCGACGCCCGGCTTCGACAACGCGCCGTACCTGACCTCGCCGTACTGGGTCACCCGCGACCCCGACGACGGCACCTACAACATCGGCGTCTACCGCGGCATGATCAAGGCCCCCGACCGCGTGGGGTTGCAGATGGACACGCCCTCGCAGCACATCGCTGTGCACCTGCGCAAGGCCCAGGCGCGAGGTGAGAAACTGCCGGCCGCGATCGTGCTCGGCGCGGTACCGGCGCTCGGTCTCGCGAGTGCGCAGAAGGTGCCGTACGGCGTCAGCGAATACGCGATCACCGGCGGGCTCATGGGCGAGCCGCTCGAGGTCGTGCGGTGCGAGACCGTCGACGTCGACGTGCCGGCGAGCGCGGAAATCGTGATCGAGGGGACGATCGACCCCGCCCGACTCGAGCCGGAGGGCCCGTTCGGCGAGGCGAGCGGCTACCTCGGGCCGCGCACGAGCTCACCTGTGCTCGAGGTCTCCGCGATCACGCACCGGCGCGCGCCCGTCGTGCAGGCGTTCATCAGCGAGTTCCCGCCGAGCGAGTCGACGCTGATGCGCAAGGTGGGGTTCGAGGCGGTGTACACGCGGTTCCTGCGTGACACCTGCAACATCTCGTCCGTCCGCGACGTGACGATGTACGAGGCCGCGTCGGTGAACATGGTCTTCGTCATCAGGCTCGCCGACCCGTCGCCGGGCCAGGCGTGGCAGGCGATGTACGCCGCGTCCGGCTACGAACCGTCGATGGGGAAGATCGTGGTAGCCGTCGATGATGACATCGACACCGGCGACCTCGAATCGGTGCTGTGGGCGCTGAGCTTCCGGATGCAGCCGCACCGCGACATCCGTGTCCTCGGCGACAAGCTGCCCCGGCTCGACCCGTCGCTTCCGGTCGAGCCGGGCACCGAAGCCGCCGCGGACGCGTCAGCGCTGCTCGTCGACGCGACTCGCAAGACGCCGTACCCGCCGACCTCGCTGCCGAGCGAGCCGCACATGCGGCGTGCCGTCGAGCTCTGGCAGGAGCTCGGCCTGCCCCCACTGGATCTCCGCGAGCCGGCGCACGGTTACGAGCTCGGCGCGTGGACCGACGAGAACCGCGAGGAGGCACGGCTCGCGGAGCTGGGCCGCTACCTGGAGACCGGCTGCAAGCTCGGCCGACAGGCGTGAGAGGAGACGGCCGTGGCGCAACGGATCGAGTTCCGGGTCAACGGTGAGCCCGTCGAGGTGACGACCGCGGGCGATCGGCCGCTGCTCGACGTCCTGCGCGACGATCTCGGACTCTCCGGTGCCAAGCACGGCTGCGACATCGGGTACTGCGGCGCGTGCACGGTCGTGGTCGACGGCGAGGCGGTCTCGTCCTGCCTGCGCATGGTCGGTCTCGTCGCCGGCTGCGACGTCGTCACGGTCGAAGGGCTGCAGCACGGGCAGCAGCTCGACGCCGTACAGGACGCGTTCGTCGCTACATCCGGATTCCAGTGCGGCTTCTGCACTCCCGGGCACGTGATGGCTGCGTACGCGCTGCTGTCGGGTGAGCCTCCCGACGACGACGCCGTGCGCGCGAGCGTCGACGGGAACTACTGCCGTTGCACGGGATACGTGAAGATTCTCGACGCCGTTCGTCACGCCCGCGACGGGAGGCGGGGATGACCGTCGACATCCGCACCCCGCAGTTGCCCGCGCTCGTCGGCAGGTCCGTGCCGCGGGTCGACGCGACCGACAAGGTGCGCGGGCGCGCGGAGTTCGTCCAGGACGTGCGACTGCCGCGCATGCTCCACGGCGCCGTCGTCCGGTCGCCGCACGCACACGCGCGCATCCGCGCGATCGACACGAGCCGTGCCCGTAGGGTACCCGGCGTGAAGGCGGTCATCACGAGCGAGGACACCGCCCGCCGCAAGTGGGGTGCGTTCCGTCCCGACCTGTACCCGCTGGCCGTCGAGCGGGTGCGGTACGTCGGCGACGAGGTCGCCGCGGTCGCCGCCGTCGACGTCGAGACCGCTCGCGAGGCGGCGAGCCTCGTCGAGGTCGAGTACGAGGAACTGGCCGCGGTACTGAGCCTCGACGAGGCACTCGCGGACGGTGCGCCCCTCGTGCACGACGACGCACCCGGCAACGTCGCGCACCACTTCGAGCTCGAGCGCGGTGACGTCGACGCGTGGTTCGCGCGCAGTGACGTCGTCGTCGAGGGCACGTGGGAGTCGGCACGCCAGTGGCACGCCGCGCTCGAGACGCTCGGCTGCGCGGCCGACTGGGGACCGGACGGCCGCGTCACCTTGTACGTCAACACGCAGACGCCGTTCCTCTCCCGTGCGCGGTACGCCACCGCTCTCGGCGTGCCGGAGCGCGACGTGCGGGTCGTGCAGACCGAGATCGGCGGCGGCTTCGGCGGCAAGTCCGGCGACGACAACGCGTCGGTGATCTGCGCTCTCCTCTCACGCGCGTCCGGGCGGCCGGTGCAGCTCGTGCTGAGCCGCGAGGAGGAGTTCCTTGCGAGCCGGCCGCGGATGCCCATGCGCTTCACGGTGAAGCTCGGCTTCACCCGTGAAGGTCTGGTCACCGCGAAGGACCTCGTCGTGGTCGCCGACAACGGTGCGTACACCGGCAAGTCCCAGGCCGTTCTCGGTGCCGCGACGGTGCGGCACGACGCGCTCTACAGGTACCGTGCGGTGCGCGCCGACTCCAGCCTCGTCTACACCAATCTCGTGCCGACAGGTGCGTTCCGCGGCTTCGGAAACCCGTCCGCCGACTGGGCGGTCGAGCAGGCGTGGGACCTCGCCGCGCACGAGCTCGACATCGATCCCGTGGATCTGTTGCTGCGCAACGCCGTCGAGCCCGGCGACGTCTCGCCGCACAACCACCGCATCGACGGCTGTGAACTGAAGCAGTGCATCACCAAGGCCGCCGAGCTCATCGACTGGAAGGAGAAGCGGGCGCAGCAGCGCCCGAACCGCGGTCTCGCGATCGGGTGCAGCGTGCACGTCTCCGGACGCCGCAGCTTCGGCGACTACGACGGCAGCTCGGCCATCGTCCGCCTCGCCGAGGACGGCCGCGCCGCCGTGATCGTCGGCGAGGGCGAGATCGGCACGGGTGCGCGCACGACGCTCGCGCAGATCGCCGCGGCGACACTCGGTCTCCTGCCTGCCGACGTCACCGTGAGTCGGCCCGACACCGACCTCACCACGCATGCGCTCGGGGCACTCGCGAGCCGCGTCACCTACGTCGCCGGCAACGCGGTGCTGCGGGCGGCGACGTCGGCCCGCGGGCAGCTGCTCGACGCCGCCGCCGAGGTGCTGGGCGTGCCGCGCGAGGGCCTCGACGTCGTCGACGGTTTCCTCGTCGGCGCCGAGGGGGAACGCCTTGCCACGGTGGGCAGCGTGGTCCGCGACGCGCTGTACCGGCCCGGCGGCGAACCGATCGTCGGGCTCGGCTCGTTCGACAACCCTTCGGAGTTCCCTGACCAGTCGCGGTACGGCAACGAGTCCGGCGCGTACAACTTCGTCGCCGAGGCCGCCGACGTCGAGGTCGATCCCGCGACCGGAGTGGTGACGGTGCACGAGATCGCCGCGGTCGCAGACTGCGGCACAGTGCTCAATCGGGCGACGGCTGAGGGCCAGGTCGAGGGTGCGGTCATCCAGGGCCTCGGGCTCGCGCTAACGGAGTACTTCGACTGGGTGGACGGCGCTCCCGCCGGCACGAACTTCGCCGAGTACAAGCTGCCGACGGCCGGCGCGATGCCGAAGCTGCACGTCGCCTTCGCCGACTCGTACGAGCCGACGGGCCCGTTCGGCGCGAAGGGCGTCGGCGAGATCGCGCTCGACACGGTGCCGGCGGTCATCGCGAACGCCGTCGCCGACGCGGTCGGCGTGCGCGTGCACGAGCTGCCGATCACGGCGGAGAAGGTGTACTGGGCGTTGCACCCGGACGAGCAGTCCGACGAGCAGGGGTCGCGCGAACCCCTGCACAGCACCGTTCTCGGGCCATCACCGAGGACCGGTGAGCGTGCCGTCGTACGGCCAGACGACCTCGCAGAAGCGTTGCGCATGCTCGCCTCACCCGAGGCCGGCGTCGTCGCGGGCGGCGTCGGGCTGCGGTTGCGGCAGCGCGGGGGCGACCCCGGCGCCGCGTCCACGCTCGTCGCCGTCGGCCGGCTGCCCGAGCTGCGCGGGATCCGGCCAACCGACGCGGGCGTCCGCATCGGCGCCGCCGAGTACCTGGAGACGGTCGCGGGCAACGAGCTGACGGCGGCCGCGTGGCCGGTGCTTGCGGAGGCGGCGGGATCCGTTGCCACGGCGCGCATCCGCCGTGCGGTGACGCTCGGCGGCAACGTCGTGCCGGGCGATCCGGCACACGACCCGCCGGCGGCGTTGCTCGCCGTCGGCGCGGTCGCCGAGGTCGCGAGCGCGACGGGCACACGTCGCGCACCGGTCGCCGGGCTGACGGTCGCGCCGGACGAGTTGGTGGTCGCGTTCGAGCTGCCGAATCGGTTGCCACGCACCGGTTCGGCGTACCTCAAGCACCTCGTCCGCGGCGTGTGGGAGTACGCGTCCGTAGGCGTCGCCGCTGTCGTGCGGCTGGACGGGGACGGCGCGCTCGAACACCTGGCGGTGGCCCTCGGCTCCGCGGCGCCGTCGACACGCGCCGTCCATACCGACGAGTTCGCGGGGATGCGGCCCACGGGCGACGTCGTTGCCGCGATCGCCGCGAAGGCGGCCGCCGCAAGCGATCCCTGGACGGACGTGCGCGGCAGCGCGGCGTACAAGCGGCGGATGGTCGAGGAGTTCACCCG
>JAFMQP010000291.1:0-3473 GCA_017354575.1 Acidothermales bacterium
GGCTGCTCGGCGCGGTGCTGAACGCCGGGCTCCGCCTCATCCGCCGGCCGCCGTTGCCGCAGCCGTTGCGGCGCAAGGGGATCGCGAAGGTCGTCGGGTTCGCCGCGATCGGCTGGGTGGCGTACGGCCTGCAGACCTGGGTGCTCGCACTCGACCTCGGCGCGGCACCCGCCAGGGCACTGCCGGTCGCCATCGGCGCGTACGCCGTCGCGCTCGTGCTCGGCGTCGTCGTGGTGCTCGCCCCCGCCGGCGTCGGCGTCCGCGAGTTCATGCTGATCGTCGGTCTGGCGAGCGTGCTGCCCGCGAGCGCGGCCACCGCGCTGGCCGTCGTCTCCCGCGCGCTCGTCACGGTCGCCGACGTGGGCGCCGCCGCCGTCGGTCTGCTGCTACGCCGCTGGGCGCCCGGCGTCCCGGCGTCCGCCACGCCCATGGCCGAGGCGGATGCCGACAGACCGCATTGAGTACGCTCACCGCGTGAGCACTCCCGAGCTGGTCGACCCGACCAGGCACCACTACACGCTCTCCCCGCCCGTGGCCGACGTCACCGGGACGCGCCCTCTGGCGACCGTCGTGCTGCCCTGCTACAACGAGTCCGCGCACGTGGTGAAGGAGATCGAACGCATCACCGGCGCGATGGACGCGAGCGGCATGAGCTACGAGCTGCTGGTGATCGACGACGCCTCCACCGACCACACCCTCGCGGTGCTGCAGGAGGCGCTGCCCCGGTTCCCGCGGATGCGGCTGATGCCGTTTCGCCGCAACGGCGGCTCGGGCACGGCCCGGCGCATCGGCACCCGCGAGGCGCGCGGCGAGATCGTCGTCTGGACCGACGCCGACCTCACGTACCCGAACGACCGGATCCCCGAGTTCGTCCGGTACCTGGTCGAGCATCCGGCGTGCGCGCAGGTCGTCGGCGCCCGCAGCAGCGAGAAGGGCACCCACAAGCTGTTGCGCGTGCCCGCGAAGTGGTTCGTCCGCAAGCTCGCCGAACGCCTCGCGGGCGAGCGCATCCCGGACCTCAACTCCGGCCTGCGCGCGTTCCGCCGCGAGGTGTCGCTGCCGTACCTGCGGCTGCTGCCGCCCGGCTTCTCCTGCGTCACCACGATCACGCTGGCGTTCCTGTCCAACCAGCACGACATCGACTACCTGCCGATCGACTACGCCAAGCGCTCGGGCGAGTCGAAGTTCCACCCGGTCCACGACGTGTACCGCTACATCCTGCAGGTCGTGCGGATGGTCATGTACTTCAACCCGCTGAAGGTGCTGCTGCCGCCCGCGCTGACACTGGTCGGGCTGGCCTTCCTCAAGGCGGTCTACGACATGGTCATGCACCCGTTCTACTTCCCGGCCAACACGATCCTGCTGTTCGTCACCGGCCTGATCATCGGCGCGGTGGCGTTGCTCGCCGACCTGGTCGTCCGGTCCAGGCCCGACCAGTAGGCACCCGTGCACATCGCGCTCGTCGGCCCGACCCACCCGTACAAGGGCGGGATCGCGCAGCACACCACGATGCTCGCCAGGCAGCTCGGCGTCGCCGGGCACACGGTCGACGTGCTGTCGTGGTCGGCGCAGTACCCGGACTTCCTCTACCCGGGCGAGCAGCGCGTCCCCGTCGACCGGCCGGAGCTGGACCCGTGGCCGCGGACCACGTACCCGCTCGCGTGGTACCGCCCGGACTCCTGGTGGCGGACGGGACGGCGGCTGCGTGACCACGACCTCGTCGTCGTGGTACTGGTGACGCCGATCCAGGTCCCGGCGTACCTGACGCTGCTGGCCGGGCTGGGCCACGGCCCGCCCGTGGTCGTCCTCTGCCACAACGTGCTGCCGCACGAGCGGCGGCTGGTCGACCCGGTGCTGGTGCGTGCGCTGCTGCGGCGCGCCGACGCCGCGCTGGTGCACTCCGGGGAGCAGGACAGGGTCGCGCGGGCGCGCGGTGCGCGGGACGTCGTCGTCGGTGAGCTGCCGTCCGGGTTCCCGCCCGCGGACACCGTCGTCACGCCGGCCGACGACACCGTCTACCGGCGGCTGCTGTTCTTCGGCCTGGTGCGTCCGTACAAGGGCCTCGACGTGCTGCTCGAGGCGCTCGCCGAGGTGCCGGACGTGTCCCTCACCGTGGCTGGCGAGTTCTGGGGCGGCACGCAGGCGACGGAGCAGGCGGTCGCGCGGCTGGGGCTCGGCGACCGGGTCGAGCTGCGGCCCGGGTACGTCGACGCCGCCGACGTGCCGGCCGTGTTCCGCGACGTCGACGCGCTCGTGCTCCCGTACCGCACGGCGACGTCGTCGTACAACGCGGACGTGGCGTTCCAGTACGGCGTGCCGGTGGTCGCGACGCGCGCGGGCGCGCTCGCCGACCGGGTGCGCGACGGCGTGGACGGGCTGGTCTGCGAGCCGGGGGACGTGAGCGCGCTGGGCAAGACGCTGCAGCGGCTCTACGACGAGGGCGGCCTGCTGCCGCGGCTGCGCGCCGGCGTCCGGCCGCCCGATCACACCGGGAAGTGGCAACGCTACGTCGAGGCCCTACTCGCCGCCGGCAGGCGGTGACATCACCAGTTACGGGGACACCAGTGTCCCAGCAGACGTTACGCAGGACGTGGGCGTAGTCTTCGGCCGGAGACCCCCGGCAGGCGTAGGGCCCCGAGCGACTCTGGAGGCGAGGTACAGGTGTCACCCCGTGTGCTGATCGACGGTACCGATCGCGGGGGCGTCAACCGGTACGTGGACGGCCTGGTCCAGGCACTCGACAAGGCCGGCGCCGAGATCGCCGTGGCCTGCCAGCGGGCGGACGCCGATCGCTACGGCCGGATGGCCCCGCACGCCTCGATCGTCACCGGGCCGAGCGGGATCAACCACCGGCCCGCGCGGCTCGCGTGGGAGCAGACGGGGCTGCCGGTGCTCGCCGAGAGCTTCGGCGCCGACGTCATCCACGCGCCGTTCTACACGATGCCGGTGCGCCCCGGACGTCCCGTCGTCGTCACCGTGCACGACGTCACCGTGTTCACCAAGCCCGAGCTGATCGCGTCGGTCAAGGCCACGTTCCTGCGCTCGGCGATCCGCACCGCCGCGCGGCGCGCCACCCGGATCATCGTGCCGTCCAACGCCACCCGCGACGAGCTCGTCGAGCACCTGTCGGCCGACGCCGACCGCATCGACGTCGCGTACCACGGCGTCGACCACGAGCTGTTCCACCGGCCGTCGCCGGAGCAGTGCGAGCGGGTGTCCAACCGGCTCGGCCTGCACGGCCAGCCGTACGTCGCGTTCCTCGGCGGGTTCGAGCCGCGCAAGAACGTGCCGAGCCTGATCCGCGGCTGGGTGCAGGCGGTGGCCGACCGCGACCAGCCGCCCGCGCTGGTGCTCGCCGGCAGCCGAGGCGGCAGCGACGACGAGATCGACGACGCCGTCGCCGAGGTGCCCGAGCACCTGCGCGTCATCCGGCCCGGCTTCCTCCGCTACGTCGACCTGCCGTCGTACCTCGG
>JAFMQP010000291.1:3483-5135 GCA_017354575.1 Acidothermales bacterium
CGCGCTCGTCGTCGCGTTCCCCAGTCACGGCGAGGGGTTCGGCCTGCCGGTGCTCGAGGCGATGGCCTGCGGCGCGCCCGTGCTCACCACGCACCGCACGTCGCTGCCCGAGGTCGGCGGCGAGGCGGTGGCGTACACCGAGCCGGAGGTCGAGAGCATCGCCGAGGCGCTCGCGGGCCTGCTCGACGACCCGGAGCGGCGGCGGTCGCTCGCCGAGGCCGGGTACGAGCGGTCCCAGGACTTCACCTGGCGCACGTCCGCGGAGACGCACATGGCGAGCTACCGCCGCGCCGTCGAGGACCACCGAGCCGCGAGCTGACCTCGCATGGGGGAGCGGGCGCTGTACGCCGTCGTACCCGCGGGCGGGTCGGGCACCCGGCTGTGGCCGCTCTCGCGGCGGGACGCGCCCAAGTTCCTGCACGCGCTCGCCGGCGGCGACCGGTCGCTGTTGCAGGGCACCGTCGACCGCGTCGCGCCGCTCGTCCCGCCCGAGCGCACGTTCGTCGTCACCGGCACCGCACACCGCGACGCGGTGGCGGCGCAGCTGCCCGAGCTGCCGAGCGGCAACGTCGTCGCCGAGCCCGCGGCGAGGAACTCGGCGCCGGCGATCGGCCTGGCCGCGGCCGTCGTCGCCGAGCGCGACCCGGACGCCGTGCTGGGCTCGTTCGCCGCCGACCACGTGGTGCCGGACGCCGACGCGTTCCGCGCGGTGCTGCGCGACGCCGTCGCGGCCGCCGAGCGCGGCTACCTGGTGACGATCGGGATCATGCCGACGTACGCCGCGACCGGCTTCGGCTGGATCCAGCGCGGCGACCCGCTCCCCGACGCTCCCGGCGAGCGTGTCAACGAGTTCACCGAGAAGCCCCCAGCCGAGCTCGCGCAGCGCTACCTCGACAGCGGCCGGAGCCTGTGGAACGCGTCCATGTTCGTGTGGCGGGTCGGCGTCTTCCTGGCCGAGCTGGCGCGGCAGCTGCCCGCCCTGCACGACGGGCTCACCCGGATCGCGAAGGCATGGGACGGACCGGACCGCGACGCCGTCCTGCGGGAGGCCTGGGCGACGCTGCCCGCGGCGACCGTCGACGACGGCGTCATGGTCGACGCCGCGCGCCGCGGCCGGGTGGCCGTCGTGCCGGGCACGTTCGAGTGGCACGACATCGGCGACTGGAACGGCCTGGCCGAGCTGCTCGCGTCCGGCGGCGACGGCAACGTCGACCTCGGTACCGCGCCGAGGCTCTCCGTCGACGACACGGGCACGCTCGTGGCGGCCGACGGCGGCCGGCTGGTGGCGACGCTCGGGCTGCGCGACGTCGTCGTCGTCGACACGCCGGACGCCGTGCTCGTCGTGCCGCGCGACCGCGCGCAGGACGTCCGCCGCCTGGTCGAGGAGCTGAAGCGGCGTGGCGACGACGACCACCTCTGAGCGCAGGACGCAGCGAGCGAGCCGGGTGTGGCGGCCCGGCTATCCCGTGGACGTGCGCGCGACGCTGGCGACGCACGCGCGCGGGTCGGGCGATCCCGCGTACCGGGTGACCGCCGACGGCGCGGTGTGGCGCGCGGTGCGGACGCCGGAAGGGCCCGGCACGCTGCGCGTCCACGCCGCCCCGCGCGTGGGCGAGGTCACCGGGCGGGCCTGGGGGCCGGGCGCGGACTGG